>JAHEHB010000152.1 GCA_024644775.1 Deltaproteobacteria bacterium | reverse complement strand
TTATACTTCCCATTGACAGCATGGTATCAGAGCGTTTCGATTTTAAAGAACGGAATGTCGGCCAACTGAAGGCTGTAAATACGGACGCCATTTCTGTTGATGCTTACGGCTTGGATATCGGCCCTCGGACCATTGCGAATTTCAACGATACCCTTAAAGGCGCAAAAACGATTCTGTGGAATGGTCCCATGGGGGTCTTTGAAATTGATCAGACGGCAACGGGCACCTATCGTATCGCAACCATCTTGGCTGAAGCAACGTCAAAGGGTGCAACCACGGTGATCGGTGGCGGTGATTCCGCCTCTGCCGTTGATAAAGCCGGTGTTGCAGATAACGTCTCCCATGTTTCTACCGGCGGTGGTGCATCATTGGAGTTTATGGAAGGAAAAGTGCTGCCTGGTGTGGCAGCGCTCACTGATAAATGAAACGGATAGGCAAAATGAAGTCGACTACTGGGAAAAAACAAAGACAGTGTCGCGTTACGATATCTATCGGTAATGGGGGGCCACATCGAATCAAAAGTTACCGTGCGATGTGACCCGAATAGAAATGAGTACTACTTTAGTCCGAAAGGCACCTCAATAGGTTCTCCCCACCAATTTTGAGCATCAGATTTTTCCGCATCTTGTAAGGTTGGATTTCGAAAACCGCGTGCGCTGAATTTCAGGTGATCCCAAGTTGCAAACATTGTATCGTGTGCCTTGAAGTCCGCACGTTGGGCAGGTGTGCCGCAGCCAAGGAAGAACAAACCGATAACCAACAGCAATAGAATTTTCTTCATAACCGCCTCCTTTTACCATCTTGATTGATGTGAGAAATCTGCCGCCGGTAACATGCCGCAAATTCATTTTAACCAAACACTTAGAATTTTTCCTTCAATATAAGGATAATATGGTTTATGTAAATACTTCCTATACCAGCCCCAAAAAAAATTCAATATGTTTATGTTTTTAAACAGGACTTAAAAGCAGGTTGCATTCAGAATGGAAACCATTATATTTCTGGTTAATAAAAATTTTCGCAAAATATGGAAAGGCAAACATGAAATCGGTTTCAATCGCGTTTATAGCGTCTCGGTTAGGCTTTTGTCTATCGGTATTCTTGCTTGCGGCTTGTGTTGCAAAAACGCCGATACGCTCAGGGTTTCTTACAGAATACGAATCGTTGGAACCGGATCCGGATGTAACAGGCGTATATTTTTATCGAAACCCCAAAAAAAGTATTGAATTTCTAACGGCCCAATACACCCGGTTTATCATGGACCCTGTGGTCGTATATTTTCATCCGGATTCAATTGGACGGGGTGTAAACCCTGATGACTTAAAATGATTGTTGAAATCCCTGCACCCGGCGTGGCACGCATTCGTATGGCGATTTCCAATGTGCTTCCCAGAAAACCTCGCCTTACCTACGACCCGACTGCAACTGCGTATAGCCTCGATGAAGCAACGCTGGAGGTGGAATTTATTGATGCAAAAACCGGTGAAAGACTCGTCGCAATGATGGACACCCGACTGTTTGATAGTGGTCCCAAGCTACAACACCGTTCGATGAAAGCGCATGCCCAAGGTGTTATTCGACAATGGACACGGCTTGTCAGGACTCGATTGGATAAAGCATATGGAAAATAAAACCTTAAGGAGCCAATTCCAAAACGTCCCAGTTTGCCCAATCTCTGCGTCAGGATCAAATTTTAATCCTCAAAATACTTCGATGTATGGATGCCTGTCCCGATATTTTTTTCATCGGGGTGGTTAAAATTTTCGCCTTCCTTGACCTTGAACAAACTGAAACGTTTTGAAACAGGCTCTAAAAATTGGATGTCAGGAAATATGGACTTATCTGAATTAAAACTTTTTTTTAAATCCGAAATTTGGAGAATCCCGGAAAGACAATTTTCTCCTGTAAAACGACTATTTATAAGGGTTCTGAGAGTATTTGTCTTGACACTGAGAGGGTTTACAAAAGACGATGTTCATTTGAGGGCCTCGGCGCTCACGTTTTACTCTTTGCTTTCAATTGTGCCTGTAGCGGCTCTTGGATTCGGTATCGCAAAAGGTTTCGGTTTTGAGAAAGCGCTTGAAAAATTACTTTTTGAACAACTGCAGGGACAAGAGCAGGTGGCCATTCGGGTCGTAGCGTTCGCCCGTGAACTCCTTGAAAACGTAAAAGGTGGTCTGGTTGCCGGTATCGGCCTTGTCACCCTTTTTTATACGGTTGTAAAGATCTTTTCTCATATCGAAAGTTCGTTTAACAATATTTGGGGCATTGCACGATCCAGGGGTTTAGGGCAGAAAATCATCGAGTATTTTTCTCTGATGCTCATCTGTCCTGTCTTTTTTGTGGTAACGAGTGCGGCAACCGTATTTGTTACGAGTGAAGTAAAGGGCTTTACTCAGGAAGTCTGGCTGTTGGAGGCAGTGGGACCGGCAATCTTTTTCTTACTGAAACTCTTACCCTATACGCTGTTGTGGACGCTTTTTACGTTTCTCTATAGCTTTATACCCAATACGAGGGTGAATTTCGGCTCGGCACTCTTGGCCGGTATTATTGCCGGTACAATGCATGTCGTCTTTCAGCGGGCATACATCGTCTTTCAGGTCGGTGTTTCCAATTATAATGCGATCTACGGAAGTTTTGCGGCGCTTCCGCTTTTTTTCGTATGGCTTCAAATCAGCTGGCTTATCGTGCTGTTCGGAGCTGAGGTGGCGTTTGCCCATCAGAATCTGGATATTGCCAAGTTTGAACAGGTGTCTCAAACGGCGAGTCATGCTTTCAAAAGGCTGTTGTCGTTGCAAATTGTCCACTTTTTGGTAAACCGGTTCTCTGGAGACAAAGTTGCTTGGGATGTGCAGGAAATATCTCGTAGTCTTGAAATACCTATCCGCCTGGTAAATCAAATGCTTTCGGACCTGGCCCAAGCGGGTGTGGTCTCGAGGGTATCGGTGGACGAAGACAGAGCCGTTGCCTATCAACCGGCCAGAGATCCCGATCAGCTAACCCTCAAGTTTGTTATAGATGCATTGGAACATAACGGTCATGATAATATCCCCATCGCCCATTCCCCTGCGGCGGAAAAGCTATCTGAAAACCTGAAAGCATTTAACGACCTCATCGAAGCATCGCCCGCGAATCAGCGGTTGAAGGATATATAATATATAGAAAGACTATCTTTTCATCAGGTTCCCACAGTAACGTCAAAGTTGACATTAACACAAGCAAATAAAAGCAAATCTCTTTAATAGATATCGGATGGTAAATCTGTCGCGGTTGGCCACTCAAATATCAAATTCCGCCACAATAAACGTATGATCGGACGGGCGTTGCATAAGTCGAGGAGCTTTATCGATCCAAGCACGTTTTGACGTTTTCGCGAGAGATTCCGTAGCCCAGATATGGTCCACCCGCCATCCCAACTCGTGCCTGACACTGTTCGGTATGCGGTAGTCCCAGAAAGTGTACTGTTTTGCCTCGGAATTATGCTTTCGAAACACATCCACAAAACCCCAGTCCTTTATATCCTGCAACATTTTGTGTTCCTCCGGATGATAGCCAATACCGCCGAATAGCTTTTTGGGATCGTACACATCGATGGGCTCCGGTGCGATATTGAAATCACCCGTCCAAATCAACGCATCATCCGGTCTGAAATGCTTTTCAAAATAGGCTTTCAAACACTGTAACCAGCTCAATTTATACGTAAATTTATCAGACTCTGGATCCTGCCCCTGGGGGACATAGGTATTAACGATGGGTATATTCCCGATTCGACATATAATAAGTCTGGATTCTTCCAGTTCACTCCCCTCTTTGAAACCGATCCGTACCGTTTCCGGCTTCGCTTTACTGAGTACTGCCACGCCATTGTAACTCTTCTCTCCCTTATAAGAACAGTGGTAACCGGATTCCGTAAAGGGATTTAGAGGGAAATCCGGATCCTGGACTTTGGTTTCCTGAATACAGAGTATATCAGGGGATTCTTTCTCAAGCCAACCGAGGACGACCGGCAAGCGGGCTCTTATTCCATTTGCATTAAAACTGGCCACTTTCAATTTCTTTGTCTCCTATTTAAAAAGGTTGTAACCGACCCCTGTTATTAAACTAAAACGGTATCGAATCCTTATATGTATTTAGCGATGGTAGTCAGTCTGTTCATCAGATGGGAGGTATTGTCAAGAAAAAATTATTCCCTGTTATACGGTTTTTCTTGACATATTCGGTCATCATCGCTTTTATAGAAAACACATTTTTCTTCAAATCGATACAATCCGGCACTGAAATTGATCGCTCGCCATTTATAATTGAGACCAGATTTGATATGAGATAAAAACCAATTAAAATAAAGGAGGGAATATATGGACAAGATACTAAGAATCAACATGGGAGCTGACGGCGGGCCCAAGGTTACCGAAGGGGTCTTGGGAGATTATGCAGGTTTGGGTGGACGCGCCATGACGTCGGCAATTGTGTCAAAAGAAGTCCCCCCATCATGTCATCCGTTGAGTGAGGACAACAAGCTGGTTATTGCTCCCGGGCTATTGAGCGGAACGGCCGCCGCTATGTCCGGGCGACTCTCCATCGGATGTAAGAGCCCGCTGACCGGCGGCATCAAAGAGGCGAATGCTGGGGGGCAACCCTCTCAGGTTCTTGCTCGATTGGGCTATGCAGCTATCGTTTTGGAAGGAAAACCCGAGAGCGATGCCCTCTATAAAGTTCTGATCAACAAAGACGGTGTCACCATATCACCGGATAATAGCTTGAAAATGCTGGGTAATTATGATCTTGTCGACAAGATGAAAAGCGAATACGGTGAAAAAATCGCTTGTATTTCCATTGGACCGGCAGGTGAGATGAAGATGTCGGCAGCTTCGATTGCGTGCACGGACATGGAGCTTCGGCCAACGCGGCATGCCGGCCGTGGCGGTGTTGGCGCCGTCATGGGTGCGAAAGGCGTAAAAACAATCGTACTGGATGATGCCGGTATGAAAATGCGGGCACCCAAAGATCCGGAAAAATTTAAAGCTGCCAACAAAGCGTTCGTTGCTGGACTGCGAAAACATGCAGTAACGGGTGAAGGGCTTCCTGCGTATGGTACCAATGTGTTGACGAATGTTATCAGTGAGGCCGGTGCCTATCCGACGAAAAATTTTATGTGGGGAAGCTTTGAAACCTGCAATAAAATCAGTGGGGAGACACAGGCACAAACTGAAATAGACCGTGGTGGATCCGCCACGCACGGGTGTCATCGGGGCTGCATCATTCGGTGTTCAGGCATCTATTTAAACAAAGATGGCCAATATCTTACAAAACAACCGGAGTATGAGACCGTTTGGGCCCATGGAGGCAACTGTGGCATCGACGATCTGGATGCCATTGCTCAACTGGATCGTTTGGATGATGATTATGGTATTGACACCATCGAAATGGGGGCGACGATTGCCGTTGCCATGGAAGCAGGTGTCGCTGAATTTGGAGATGCCGAAGCAGCCATCAATCTGGTGAAAGAAGTCGGAAAGGGTTCCCCGTTGGGGCGCATCTTGGGCAATGGGGCTGACGTTACGGGTCACGTTTATGGAATTGAAAGAGTCCCGACGGTAAAAGGTCAGGCGATGCCGGCTTACGATCCGCGCGGTATTCAAGGAATCGGGGTTACCTATGCCACCAGTACCATGGGTGCAGACCATACTGCGGGGTATGCGGTTGCAACTAACATTTTGGGGATTGGTGGAAGTGTGGATCCCTTGAAGCCGGAAGGCCAGATGGAACTGTCCAGGAATTTGCAAATTGCCACGGCTGCGATTGATTCAACCGGCATGTGCTTGTTTATCGCTTTTGCAGTGTTGGATCAGCCCGAAACTTTTCAAGCCCTTATTGATTTGATCAATGGCTGTTACGGCTTGAGTCTTACCGCTGATGATGTGACGGAATTGGGTAAAAAAGTCCTATCCTTTGAAAGAGACTTCAATACCCGTGCTGGTTTCACAGCAGAAAAAGACAGGCTGCCTGATTTTTTCAAGAAAGAACAACTGCCGCCGCACAACATCACATTTCAGGTAAAGGACGAGGAGCTGGATCAGGTTTTTAATTGGTAAATCCAACGGTTATGGGATAAATGGGGAGTTCCACAGGAGCTTCCCTTTTTTTTCAGAATGATAAATTCTAAAAGCAACCATTTGAATGTGACAATCAATGACGAGTTGGTCCCTCTGTTTCTTCCGTTGCTTGGAAAAGGATTTAAAATTAATGCACAGTTGGGATGCAGTATCAGAGATTTTCTATGCCGGCAGCTCGGGCTAAGTCCTGAATATTTGGAAGATCGAATCCAGACCGTTTTTCTTAATGGAAAAGCGGTGGATGATTTGGATGCAGCCCCCCTCAATCCCGAATCCGTGCTAGCCCTTTCGGGTGCCATGCCGGGTCTGGCCGGTGCTACGCTGCGAAGGGGGGGACACCTGAGTAAGATGAGAAGCGAGATTTCCCACGAAAATGAATATGTCTGCCGCCCCGGCGAGGAAGGGAGCGTGACGCTTAAGCTATTTAATCTTACTCTAAAGGATCTTGGCCCTATGTGCCTTGAAAACGGGATTTGGATTGTAGGAAAAGATCTGCGCCATTTACTTACAGGTCAATCAGAGCAATTTTGGGAAGCATGCCAGGTTGCTGAAATAGGCGGCAACCCCTTTAATAGGGATGAGCTGATGCAAGTGGAATGGGATAATGTAGAAGTTTTCTTAAAATTGCAGTCCCCGTTTCGACGCCTCGGGTAATGGAAGTGTTCAGGGGTTCAGTGTTCAGAGTTCAGGAGAGATGATCCTCCCTGTGTTGTCCACCGGCCTTCTGACTCGGCAAGCGTTTCTCCAGTGATTTCTTCAGGCCGTCCTAAGTTATCAGACTTACTCGAAAACCTATCCGCAGAGTCTCGTCTGATCCTCCTCCCCTGAGAAGCCTGGTAAAATCCCAAATCCCAAGCACCAAATTCTTTACTCTGTTAAATAATCCAATTCATGGCCTTATTGTATCGATTAAAGAGATTGCACTGAAGACCTGCGCGGCAAATCACCACAAGACGATTTAACAGGGCAGGTAAATCTCAAATCCCAATAGTCAAACAATCAGAATGTAAGGAGCTAACCGTTCGAGCTTGCGTTTTGACAACAACCCGTTATTTTTTATTGACTTATTAGACCAAATAGCCTAATTAGCCTATTTAGACTAATTAGGCTATTAACAAGGAGCGCTTACTATGGAAACCGAATTTTCCCTGTCAGAGGCAAAATCGAAATTTTCAGATATTATAAATCGTATTATTTATAAAAAAGAAAGAATCTTAATCACTAAAAAGGGAAAGAAGGTAGCTGTTATACTTTCGATAGATGAATTAAAAAAGTATGAAGAAAAAGGGCTCATAGAAGCCAAAGGTGCCTTGGCGGATTTAGACGAAACGCTTGATGAAATGATCGACCATATTTACAAAGTGAGGAAATTGGAAAAAAGTAGAGAGGTTGAGCTGTAATGTATCTATTCGATACGGATGTACTAAGTAACATCGTAAAACGGAATCCCTCACAAATCCTGTTACGAAAATTAGAAAAGCTTCCAAAGGCGTTGCAACATACCAGTGCCATCAATGTCGGCGAGATATATTACGGTGCGAATCGGTCGAACCGAAAAGATCAGATTATTAAAGCTTTTGAAGCGCGGGTTTTTCCCCAACTTAATATTATCGCTTTCGATGAAACCGGTGGAAAGTTGTTTGGTGAATTTAGAGCAACGTTAGAGAAACAGGGCATCGTTTGCAGCGAACCCGATTTGAGAATTGCAGCGATTGCCATTCAACACGATTTGATTCTTATAACCGGAAACATAAAACATTTTAATAAGATACCCGGTTTGAGCATCGAAAATTGGATTCGTGTGGACGATTGAAAAATGATCTAGTTACACAGTTCGAATAGCGCTGCAGCCCCCATACCTTCTCCGATACACATGGATTCGATTCCGTATGTTACGCTTCGCTCTTTCATGTTGGTAAGAAGCGTGGCACACAATTTGGCGCCGGTGCAGCCCAGGGGATGTCCCAGCGCGATGGCGCCTCCATGAATATTCACTTTATCCATATGTTTGTCCAGGCCCAGTTCTTTTATGCAGTAGACGGCCTGGGAGGCAAAGGCTTCGTTGATTTCAAAAAGACCGATATCCTCCAGTTTCATTCCCGCCATATCGAGTAGCTTGGGTATGGCAAATCGGGGCCCAACACCCATCTCATCGGGACGACATCCAATGGTGGTATAGTATTTAAATTTTGCAATGGGTGTCACTCCCAGTTCCTTTATTTTATTCTCGCTCATAATGATCGTGGCCGCCGCCCCATCGGTTGTTTGGGAGGAGTTACCAGCGGTAACGGTCCCGCCGGCGGCGAAAACCGGGTTCAGCCCGGCAAGTACCTCCAGTGTGGTGCCGGGCCGAATGCCGTCGTCATAATCGATCGTAAACGTCTTTTTTTGATAGGTACCGTCTGTTGTTTGGATATATCGAGTTGCAGGGGTTGGGGTTAGCTCTTTAAACAGTTTCTCTTTTGTGGCATCGGCAGCCTTCATCTGTGAATAATAGGCAAATTCATCCTGCGCTTCTCTGGAGACATTGTATCTTTTGGCCACATTCTCAGCGGTGATGCCCATGGAAACAAAAAGATCTGCATGCTGTTTGGCGTACTCGGGATGGGGTCTTGGAAGATTTCCACCCATGGGGACAAAGGTCATGGATTCGAGACCGCCGCCGATGGCGATATCAGACCATCCGGCCATTATTCGGAGGGAAGACAAGGCGATGGCTTCCAACCCGGAGGCACAGTACCGGTTGACGGTGGCACCGGAGACCTCAACCGGAAATCCCGCAATCTGGGAAGCAACTCGTCCGATGTTAAGTCCCTGCTCTGCTTCCGGAAACGAACAGCCGATCATGATATCATCCACATCTTTCATATGGAGATTTGGCGTTTTTTTCACCACATTTTTTAAAATGAAAGCCAAAAGATCCTCCGGCCGCGTATCTTTGAATGCGCCTTTATTTCGCTTACAACCGGGCGTTCGGATAGACGTTACGATATAAGCATCTCTCATGACAAATTCTCCATCGATAAATCGAACATCGAAAAAAATGACCTATGACAAATGGCTAGTTTCGCAGTGGCCTGCCGGTTTTCAGAAAATGATCGACTCGGGCCAGCGTTTTTTCCTGCTTCCAAAAATCAACAAATGCCTCGCGTTCCAACTTGAGAATCACCGCTTCATCTACTTCGCTATTATCCCGCACATCCCCGCCGCTAATGACGTAGGCGATTCGTTCCGCCAAAAACGCATCGTATTCGGATATAAACTGACCGTGAAGCATGTTATAAATCTCTGTTTTGATCATACCCTGGGCCGCCTGACCCATCACCGGCAATTTCTTTTTGATGGGTGGCGAATAACCTGCTTCCACCCATCGGAGCACTTCTTTTTTCGCCTCTCCAATCAGATAGTCCCTATTCAAAACAATTCTGTCTTTGGATCCCAGAAAACCGCTTGCTATGGCATCGGCTGCAGACGTCGATACCTTTGCCAGCGCAATGGACATGAATACGGGCGTAAAAAATTTGGACAAATCATAACCTTTTACGGCTTCAGGGACGGTGCTGATGAATTTTTTCCAAAGATTCAGGCATCCGCCACCGGCCGGAAGCAAACCGACACCGATTTCAACAAGCCCCATATAGAGTTCTGTGTGGGCTACAATTTTGTCTACGGCCAAACATACTTCACAGCCACCGCCCAATGTCATACCGTAAGGGGCCGCCACGACAGGAAACGGCGCGTATTTTGCCTCTTGGAGACCCTCCTGGGCTGTCTTTAAAAAAGATTCAATTTCGCTGTATCGACCGTCTTTAGCAAGTGCCGCCATATATGAGAGATCACCGCCTGCTGAAAACGTTCCTGGAACACCATCCGTCTGATTGCCGATTACCAATCCGATTCCATTTTGATTTACGTACTCGTAAACATTGCCTAAAAAGTCTACGATTTCTCCATTGATCGTGTTCATTTTTGTGTGAAATTCACAGCAATATACACCGTGGTCAAGATCGATTAAGGAGGCAGACGGGCACGACTTCACGACGTTGCCCGCGCCTTTTAGGGCATTGAGGGAGATGAGGTTTTCGTTAAGGGCTTGTTGTTTATACTTCGCCTCGACAAAATCATAGTAGAAAATTTGGCCATGCTCGGTTTTGTAGAATCGGCGGTTTCCGGATTCAAGCATCTGCTTGACGTTCTCCGGAACAGTCAATCCCTCCTTTTCCATTTTCTGCACCGCTTCTTCTAAACCGATGGCATCCCATGTTTCAAAGGGACCCCATTTAAAATTAAACCCCCATTTCATCGCGTTGTCGATATCCACAATGGTGTCTGAAATTTCAGGGACTCGATTGGCCGCATAGATAAGACTGCTTGCGATAACTTTCCATGCATAGCGCGCGCCTTTATCGTTACCATAGACGATGGCCCTGATTTTGTCTGAAAGTGTTTTTGCTTTCGTAGCATCCGAGAGGCACGGGAGTTGGGGCGCCCCATATTCCGTATACTCCAGGGTGTTCGGGTTGATCACCTTCCGAATCTTTTTAAATTCCGGTGTCAGATCCGTTTTATAGAAACCGCCTTTGGTCTTTTTTCCCAAAATATTTTTTTTAATCATTTGATCAGCGAATTCCGGGAGTTTAAAGCTGTCTCGCGCTTCGTCATCGGTAACCAGTTCATAGGTATTTTTTGCCACATGGCCCAGAACATCGAGACCCACCAGATCAATGGTCTTAAACATGGCGGTTTTGGGTCTACCGATCGCCGGGCCGAACAGCGCATCCACCTCGGGGATGGAAAGTCCATCTTCCGCCATCTGTTGCATGGCTTTTACGATACCCTGAACACCGATTCGGTTTCCAACAAAATTCGGGGTATCTTTTGCCCAGACGATTCCTTTACCAAGGATGCGTTCCCCAAAGTCTGCCATATATGTCAGCAGGTCGGGGAGTGTATCTTCTCCGGGAATGATCTCAAGGAGCCTCATGTAACGCACCGGATTAAAAAAGTGCGTCCCAAGGAAATGCTGTCTGAACTCTCTGCTCAGCGGTTCCGACATTTTTTTCAACGGAATACCGGACGTGTTGGATGAGACGATCGTATCCGCGTTTCGTACGGCTTCGATTCGTTTAAAGAGGTCCTGTTTAATCTGAAGATTTTCCACCACCGCTTCAATAACCCAATCACAATCGGATAACTTGTGAATGTCGTCTTCGAGATTACCGATGGCAATGCGGGTGATATCATCCGGGTGATAAAAAAGTGGGGGGTGGGATAAGATGGCGCGATCGAGCCCGGCTTTCACGACTCGGTTTCGGGCGGCAGGATCGCTTTTTTCACCATTTTTTAATTCGGGCGGTACAATATCCAAAAGAAGTGTTCGGATGCCGACCCCCGCAAGAAGTGCGGCGATACCACCGCCCATTACACCCGCACCAACGACCGCAGCGTTACTGATTCTTCGCATTTCGACCTCCTCTGTGAAGTTGCGGGAATGGTATCCCGATGGAAAGAAGGAATTGCATACTCGTTTAGATCAACAACACTCCGAACCTCCGCATGAAGCGGCTTCCTTTCCCTTGATCCAGGTTTGGATGATGTAAGCAG
>JAHEHB010000151.1 GCA_024644775.1 Deltaproteobacteria bacterium | reverse complement strand
GATATGACGGGACTCGATGTGCTGCGGGCTGCCAAACAACGCGATCCCTTGACCATTGTCATCATGATCTCCGCCTATGCGACCACAGAGACTGCGGTGGAAGCCATGAACGAGGGCGCCTATGACTATGTTCCCAAACCCTTTAACAAAGACGAGTTGCAACAGACGGTTGCCAATGCGTTGAAGCTCAAAACCCTCGACCAAGAAAAGGAAGCCATCAATGATGAATTAAAAAAGAACCTATTTTTCGAAAAACTCGTGGGTCAAAGTCCGGGTATGGTTCATATTTATAACATGGTCCGGCAGGTGGCAAAAACGCGCACGAATGTCCTCATTACCGGCGAGAGCGGGACCGGAAAGGAACTGATCGCTCAAGCCATTCACGAGGAAAGTGACCGGAGCAGCCAACCGTTTGTGGTCATCAATTGCGGGGGGATTCCTGAAACGCTGATGGAAAGTGAGTTGTTCGGCCATAAAAAGGGTTCATTTACCGGAGCGACACAGGAAAAAAAAGGTCTTTTTGATATTGGCGATAAAGGGACGGTATTTTTAGATGAAATTGGAGAACTCACCCTCCCGATTCAGGTGAAGCTGTTGCGGGTGGTTCAAGAAAAAGTATTCAAACCGGTGGGCGGAAATGAAGAGATCGGTGTGGATACCCGCATTATTTCAGCAACCAATAAAAAACTTGAGGAAGAAGTGATTTCTGGAAATTTCAGGGAGGATCTTTTCTATCGCCTCAATGTCATAGAAATAAAAGTGCCACCGTTAAGAGAAAGAAAAAACGATATCCGCGCACTCGCTCAGCATTTTCTCGAAAAATATACAAAAGAAATGGGCAAGGAGGTAACCAAGATATCATCCTATGCCATTGATATGCTCAACAGATATGATTTTCCCGGGAATGTGCGTGAACTCGAAAATCTCATGGAGCGAAGTGTGGCGCTCGCCAATACAAACATACTGCTTCCGGACAGTCTCGCGCTTTCTTTGCACAAACGTCGTTGGATAGAAGGCGTCAAAGACCGAAGATTCGACCTCGACGAGGTAGCAAAAGGGGTCGCATTGGATACGATCCTAGAAGACATTGAAAGGGCGTACATCAAAAAAGCCCTTGAATGTACTAGCGGAAACAAACAAAAAGCATCCGAACTGCTTGGCATCAGCTTTCGTTCCATGCGCCACCGACTTAGTAAACTAGAAATTGGAAATTAATCGTACAAAGAATTTAACAACCCTGTCTAGAAAAATGTACAGCGCAATTTGTGTCCGGTAAATGACAAAAATTGTCATCCCATGCTTACCTTTCCCCTATTTCATAGGTAATTCATCGTATATCTTAAAGATATATTTTCCCACAATTTCAGTATATTAGAAATTTTCAAATTAAATTCGAACATGGCATGTGTTTTGCTTTTAGTAAAATCAGTTAAAAGCAGACAAAAGCAGGTCGCAAGTTTTATTAAAAAATTATGGATGGGAGGTGTTGTATTAATTTTGATCGTAGAGTTTCAGATAGTTTTTTCAAATTTATTCTTATTAACTTTTAGGGAGGATTTCATATGCTAAGAAAGCTTAGAAACAGCAACGAAAAAGGTTTTACTCTGATCGAATTGATGATCGTTATTGCGATCATCGGTATCCTGGCGGCCATCGCCATTCCGAACTTTCTCAGTTATCGGGAAAGAGGGTATCATGCGCAAACCAATTCCGATGTTAAAAACGCGTATACCGCTGCCCAGGCATACTTTGCTGACGATCTGACAGGTACAATTGCCGGTACCGCACAACTGGCGTCTTTCGGTTATACACCAACCGCCGATGTTACGGTGACGATAAATAACGGAACTCAGACCGCTCTGAATATGACAGCTAACCATGGGCAAACAACCAGGAATTATACAGTTACGGCTACAGGAAATATAACACACAACTAATTGGGTAGAGTATTCGGAACAAGCGGAGAAAAATCTAAAAAGGTTTACCTCCGCTTTTTCTTTTTTAAAAATACATTGACATAAAACCGAACAAACACCTTTTACATCTCATCTATTTTTCATTCTACTAAACACGTCCGTCAACATAAGATGTAAAAAAATCGATAACGAAATTTTAGATGATACAACGCCTACAAAAATCAATAGTGATCGTATACGGTTAAAGTGTAAAACGGAAACGATGAACCTAAAGGTTCGCCCAGTATATTGGATATGTTTGTTGTTGATCCTAACCACGGTGGGTGTCTACGGAGGGGTGCGGAGTCACGAATTTATCAACCTTGACGATACCGATTATGTTACGGGGAATCCGCACGTACGTTTTGGAATAACAACCCATGGCATTGTTTGGGCATTTACTACCTTTCATGCCGCCAACTGGCACCCGCTGACCTGGTTGTCACACATGTTGGATGTCGAATTTTCCGGCTTAAATCCCGGAGCCCATCACCTGACCAATGTTTTCTTTCACATAGTAAATACCTTGTTGCTATTTCTTGTTTTTCAACGAATGACGACGAATATTTGGCGAAGCGGTTTTGTAGCGGCCCTTTTTGCACTTCACCCACTTCATGTGGAATCGGTGGCATGGGTGTCTGAACGGAAAGATGTACTCAGTACGTTTTTCTGGATGCTAACCCTGTGGGGATATTTTCTGTATGTCAAGCGTCCGACAACTAGCCGATATCTAACGGTACTTTTGTTTTTTATTTTGGGGCTTATGGCGAAACCCATGCTTGTGACATTGCCGTTTGTCCTGTTGCTTCTAGATTACTGGCCGTTACGACGATTTCCACTAGGAGAATCGAGTAAATTTTGTAACATAATGTCTCATAGGCACATAGCTTATAAAATGTTTTCGGAGAAGGTACCGTTAATAATGCTTTCGACGGCGTCTTGTGTCGTTACTTATTTCGCCCAGAAAGGCAGCGGAGCAATCAGTTCTTTGGAAAGGGTACCGTTGGATTTGCGGGTTGCCAATGCTCTGGTTTCCTATATTCGATATATTGTAAAGACGATCCTGCCACATCGGTTGGCCCTCCTTTATCCTTTACCCCTTTCGATTCCCTGGTGGGAAACGTTGGGAGCACTTATTATTTTGATTGTCACGACGGTTTTCGCTTTCAGAGTCGTCAAACGACACCCCTATATTACCGTGGGATGGATCTGGTTTTTGGGCACGCTGATTCCAGTGATTGGACTAGTTCAGGTCGGTATTCAAGCGATGGCCGACCGGTACACCTATGTACCGCTGATTGGGTTGTTTATTGCGGCTACCTGGGGATTCCATGAGGTGCTTTCTAAATTCCGGTATGGAAAACTTGCAACCGCTGCTGTAGCCGGGTGTTTTTTAGTTAATGTCATGGCGGCGACCTGGTTTCAGGTGCATCGCTGGGTGGACAGCATTACCCTTTTTAGACACGCACTGGCGGTAACGAAAGACAACTTCGGTCTAAAAAATAACTTGGGCGATGCCTACTTAAGACGAGGAAGGATCCAAGAAGCTATCGAACAATTTCAGGACGCCATACGAATCAAACCGGATTTTGGTTTGGCGAGAGATAATCTAGCAACGGCACTGACGGTTAAAGAAAAATTCCAGGGAAATATCCCCACACTCCTGAAGAACCTCGAATCTAGCCCAAACGATTTTATGCTGCACTTCCGGTTGGGCAATCTTTACGATTTGGATGGTGATTTGACTAAGGCGATTCATCATTACCAGAAGGCATTGTCCATACAGCCGGAATATGTGCCTCTTTTAAACGATTTGGGAATTGCATACGCAAAAACAGGCGCCTATGTAAAATCACTCTATGTATTCGAAAAGGCGCTAACGTTTGATCCAGACAATAACGAGACACACTATACCATCGCTTGCATATATGCCAGACAGACCAAACCAGAAGATGCGGTTGTTTGGCTCCAAAAGGCGATCCAAAAAGGATACAACAACTGGAGACAAATAAAATCCGACGTCAATTTGGACAACATCCGACAAGATGTACGTTTTAGAAAGATCATCAGCGGACTATAAGGCTGTTATGTGCCGGAGATTTGACTTCAAAGAGCGTATCTTAAACACCCGTATGGAGTTTTTGGTAAGTTTGTTTCTAGTCCTGTCGATTCTTTTGATCTATGGTCCAGTTAGAAATTACGAGTTCATCGATTTTGACGACAATATCTATATAACAGAAAACCCGTATGTGCTTTCCGGTTTAAATAAAAAGAGCGTTCAATGGGCATTTAAAAGCGCTCACGCTGCCAATTGGCATCCGATAACCTGGCTATCTCACTTACTGGATGTTACCCTCTACGGCACAAATCCGGGAGCGCATCATCTCACAAACTTGTTTTTTCACGTGCTAAATGCTGTTTTACTATTTTTCCTTTTACGACGGATGACAAAAGATTTCTGGCCAAGTTGCATGGTTTCGGTGCTATTTGCTCTGCACCCGTTGAATGTAGAGTCGGTTGCGTGGATAGCCCAGCGCAAGACCGTTCTCTGTACTTTCTTTGGATTCATGACCCTTTTGGGATATATTCGATATACTGAACATCCCGCGGTGGTAAGATATCTCACAACACTTGTGTTTTTTGCGCTCGGTCTTATGGCGAAACCAATGCTTGTGACCTTACCGTTTATATTGTTGTTGTTAGACTATTGGCCCTTGCGACGCTTTCCAATAGCAAAAACCGGTGACTATACCGACAATCGGAAGCAGAGATCCGCACCAATTAAACTAATTTTGGAAAAAACACCTTTTTTACTACTTTCAGCCGTTTCTTGCATCTTAACCTACCTAGTTCAAAAATCCGGCGGAGCGGTTCGTTCTATGGAATCGATACCCTTTGACCACCGGATCGCCAACGCACAGGTTTCCTACCTGAGCTATATGGTAAAGATGATATTGCCTCACGATTTAACAGGTTTCTATCCCCATTTCGGTATCAATTTGTCACTATGGAAAACACTTATGAGTGGCATGCTTCTTGCTGGAATTACTATCATTGCGGTTTATAGGACAAAGAGATGCCCCTATTTTGCGGTGGGATGGTTTTGGTTTGTCGGTACCCTCATACCGGTTATCGGACTCGTTCAAGTTGGATCGCAAACCATGGCGGATCGATATGCGTATATACCGCTTATCGGTCTTTTTATTGTCTTTTCATGGGCCGTTTCTGATTTTCTTAAATCGGTGCCCATTCGAAAACCGATCTTTGTTCTAATTGTTGGATTGCTGGTGTTAATCTGTAGTGCAAAAACGATACACCAGGTAACTACCTGGAAAACCGACCAGCAGTTTTACGGCCATATGCTGCAGGTTACATCGAATAATTATTTGGCCCATAACGGTATGGGTCTTGTGATGTCGCGCCAGGGAAAACCTGAGAGGGCAATCGAACATTTCAAGGAGGCCATTCGAATTAAGGCGGATTATTCAGATGCTTACAACAATATCGGACGTGAACTATTCAGGCAAGGGAGAATAAAAGACGCAATGATACAATATAAAGCAGCCATTTCACACAACCCGAAAAGTGCCAAGGCACACAATAACTACGCGGTTGCTTTGGCGTGTATTGAAAGTCCAGCCGAAGCCGTAAAACATTTTCAGACAGCAATTGCGATATGTCCGGACTATGTATCCGCACACCTAAATCTCGCAAAACTATTTGTATTCGAGAACAAAATGGACATGGCGGTTGCGAATTTTCAAAGGGTATTGAAATTGGATCCAAGGAATAGGGATGCGGCAAACTATCTTCACCAAGTGACGGTAGTGCGAAAGAAGAGTGACGACTAGGGCGCGATTTACAGCACTTTGAAGGATGGCAAAAACTTAACAAAATAAAAAAAGCAAATAGAAAGACATGCTGTGTTTTGAATGGAATCGTTTTTCATATTAAATCCGTATTAAGGGTGCGATCGGTTTACCTGATTTATTTGTTTCTGACGATCGTGCCCCTTACGATCTATGGACAGGTTCGAGATCATGAATTTGTTAATTTAGATGATTTTGCCTATGTCGTCGAAAATCAACATGTAAAGGGTGGTCTGTCCATTGATGGTGTCATGTGGGCGTTTGCTTCGACTCACGCTGCCAACTGGCATCCATTGACTTGGCTTTCCCATATGCTGGATTGCGAGCTTTTCGGGATGCGCCCCGGCGCCCATCACCAAATTAATGTACTCCTTCACATCGTAAACACGTTGTTGCTCCTATGGGTGTTGTTCCGATTCACCGGTGACAAATGGTCCAGCAGTCTCGTTGCCGCTTTGTTTGCGATTCATCCGCTGAATGTCGAGTCGATTGCCTGGATTGCCCAACGCAAAACTATTATTTGTACGTTTTTCTGGATGGTGGCCATCGGGGCGTATTTTCGTTATGTCAAACGGCCTTGCGTGTACCGGTACATGTGGATGCTTCTGTTTTATTTGCTGGGTTTGATGGCAAAGCCGATGGCCGTTACCTTACCGGTTGTGCTGTTGTTACTGGATTATTGGCCCCTTAACCGGTTTCAGTCAACTGACGTGTCGTCATTGATCAAAGAAAAGGTTCCATTTTTCTTTTTTTCTGTTGTATCGGGCGTTATTACTTTTTTTGTTCAGAGAAGTGGGGGAGCGGTTAGTTCATTGGAGGTGCTTCCCTTTGGGGTTCGACTGTCCAACGCACTGATTTCTTACGTCGGTTACATCGGAAAGATGTTTTGGCCGAAGTCTCTGGCGATTTTGTATCCTCACCCCGGAATGTTTGTGATATGGCAGGTTGCGGGAGCGCTGCTTTTGTTAGGCGCACTATCCATATTTATTTTCCTAATAAGGCGCCGATACCCTTATGCCCTAATGGGGTGGCTCTGGTATGTGGTGACATTGGTTCCGGTCATCGGTTTGGTTCAGGTAGGTGTTCAAGCGATGGCTGACCGTTACACTTACATCCCCCTGATTGGTCTCTTTATAATAGTTGCCTGGGGCGTTAAAGAGATCGCGAAGAACCACCGATACCTGGTCAAAGGAGCATCCTTTTTCGCAGTATTGTTGGTTGCAATACTTACTTTTATAACATCGAATCAGATTGGGTTTTGGAGAAACAGCATCACACTGTTTGGCCATACATTGGACGTTACAAAGAATAATTATCTAGCCCAAAACAATATGGGGCTCGCTTTGATGGCGCAAAATAAATTAGATGACGCTATTTTGCATTATTCAGAGGCGATTCGTATCAACCCGGAATTTGATATGGCGTACCTCAATTTAGGCAACGCACTATATTTAAAGGGGAAGCCAAAGGAAGCATCCCAGCAGTTTACGACAGCATTAATTCTAAATCCCAAAAACCCGCTGACACACAACAACCTCGGTGCAGTGCTGGTCAAACGGGGTAGCATTGATGAAGCGATTAAACATTTCAACGAGGCATTGCAATGGGATTCAAACAATATCGATGCACACCGGAATCTGGGCTCTGTTTTAATAGATAGAGGCGATTTTGAAAAAGCAACAAACCACTATCGAGCGGTGTTAACCATTCAACCCGACAGTGAGCATGCACATAACGACTTGGGTATTTCACTTGCGAAGCTATATAAATTGGATGAGGCTATTTTTCATTTTACCAACGCGATCCGGATAGATCCGGATTTTACCGAAGCCCGGCATAATCTCAAGTTAGCGGCTTTCGAAAAAAAAAAGATAAGAACATCTTTTGTGTATTCGGAAAACCCAAAGCTGAATTGATCGGATAACAGAATGTACAAAGGAAAAAAAGTTGTCGTCGTAATGCCCGCATATAATGCGGCAAAGACATTGACCGTTACCTACAGTGAAGTAATGACACAGGGAATCGTTGATCTGGTGATCGTCGTTGATGACGGTAGTCAGGATCAGACGGTGGCTATCGCGGAATCACTGCCAAATACAATCGTCCATCGGCACCCCAAAAACCTTGGTTACGGAGCCAATCAAAAAACGTGTTACCGGTCGGCCCTTGAAGCAAACGGCGACATTATCATTATGGTGCATCCAGACTACCAGTATACTCCGAAACTCATTCCGGCGATGGCGTCTATGATCGGCAATGGACTTTACTCGTGTGTGTTGGGTTCAAGAATCCTGGGCGGTTATGCATTGAAGGGTGGCATGCCGGTTTGGAAGTATGTATCAAACCGGTTTTTGACGTTTATGGAAAATATGCTCATCGGGGCGAAGCTCTCGGAATATCACACCGGCTACAGAGCGTTCTCAAGAGAATTACTCGAAAAAATACCGTTTGAGGTTAACTCTGATGATTTTGTGTTTGATAACCAAATGCTGGTCCAGATATTTTGGTACGGGTACACGATTGCAGAGGTGAGCTGCCCGACCAAATATTTTCCGGAAGCCTCTTCCATCAACTTCCAGCGTAGCCTTAAGTATGGAATCGGATGCCTTGTGACGGGACTGGCCTATCGCTTTTCAAAATCAAAGATTAGTCATTCAACATTGTTTCCCGAAAAAAATTTGCGACTAGAAAGCACATGAGATCATATCGATTATGTTTGATCGAAGTCTATTAAATATCAAGTCATTGTTCGAAAGACGGCATGATTTAGATCGGTCCGTCATCAATGATATAAATCAAAGGTTTCCAATAATTGAGGACATTCCCAAAGGGATTCAAGAAACATCCCAAAGAATTATCGATGCAAAAAAAAGAAGTTCTTCCACGATTATGATGATAGGCGCCCATGTCATTAGATCGGGCGTTCAGAATTATCTGATCGATTTAATGGAACGAGGCTATATCACGTGTCTTGCAATGAACGGCGCAGGAATGATCCATGATTTTGAATTTGCGATGGTTGGCGCAACGACAGAATCGGTTGCTCGATATATAAAGGATGGGCGGTTCGGCCTATGGAAGGAAACCGGAATATTAAATGATATTATTCATGAAAACTACCAACGCAATAAACACTCAAATATGGGAAATGTTGTTGGAGACGCCGTAACAACCGGTAATTTTCCTTATAAAGAATTAAGTCTTCTTGCGGCCGGTTACCAGTTGAAAATACCGGTCACCATTCATGTCGGAATCGGATATGATATCATCCATGAGCTTCCAAACTGTGATGGGGCCGCAACCGGAGCGCTCTCCTATAATGATTTTTTGAGATTCGCGTCGATCGTTGAAAAGCTGGAGCACGGCGTGGTGATGAATTTTGGCAGCGCCATCATGGGACCGGAAATATTTTTGAAAGCTCTGAGTATGGCACGGAATGTTGCACATCCGGTTGGGAGAGATGTTCGACAATTTACTGCATTGGTATGTGATTTGGTTGAGCTCCCGGAGAATATTTCAAGTGAGCCTTCGAAAAGCAATCCTGCTTACTACTTTAGGCCATGGAAAACGCTATTGGTAAGGACGGTGGCAGATGGTGGTGAAAGTTTTTACGTTAAGGGGAACCATGCCGATACGATTCCCCAACTTTGGGCCGCCATCAATAACGTTGAGAAGGGCGTCTCATCAACGTAATCACGCCTTTTGGAGTCATTCATAGACGGGAAAGGATGTTCCGATTGAAGATTGTTGAATTAAAAAGTTTGGCACAAAAAGTGCAGCATTTCAAATCTGAAGGAAAGAAGGTCGTACACTGCCATGGGTGCTTTGATCTGATGCATCCGGGTCATATCAAACATTTTCAAGCAGCGGCACAGATGGGAGATTTACTGGTAGTGACTGTCACGCCGGACAGATACATTGACAAGGGCCCTAATCGCCCTGCATTTCGTGAAAAACTACGGGCCGAAACTATTGCAGCCCTGGAATGTGTCAATTTTGTGGCGATCAATCGATGGCCGACAGCCGAGAAGACATTAAAATTAATCAGACCGACGATCTTTGTTAAGGGACAGGAATTCGAGAACTTGCAGGATCATACAGGAAAACTGAAGAAAGAGATCGACGTATTGGATGAGATCGGTGCCGAAATACGATTTACGCATGAAGTCGTATATTCTTCAACGCATTTACTGAATACTTATTTTTCTATAGATAAAGCGAGCTAAAATAAAAATTTATAGTTTTTATCGGTAGATGGTCGCGTCATGGAAACCAAAATATTATCGTTTGAAACCATTCAAAGCCAAATAAAAGATTTAAAGAAAATCGGAAAGAAAGTTGTTCACTGCCATGGCTTGTTTCATTTTCTGCATGTGGGTCATTTTCAATATCTCAAGAGAGCTAAACAACAGGGAGATGTGTTAGTCGTATCGGTGTTTTCCGATAAATATATCCCTGAAAACGAAAACATGCAGTTCGATGAAAACATGCGTGCCGAAGCCCTTACATCCCTGGACTTCGTGGATGCAGTGGTCATTAATCCATTCGAAAACGTCGCCGAGCTCATAGAACGTATGAGGCCGGATATATTCTTTGAAGGATTCGAATCGGATAAATCCAATCGTTTGTTCGGAAACCACATTGAAAAAAATGAGTCTTTGTTTGCAAAATGGGGTGTTGAGCATGTGATCATGCAGGAGGACAATTTTGCTTCGACTGCACAGATCAACCGGTACTTAACAGATTTATCGGATGACATCGAAAATTATATGCGCTTGTTTCAGCGCCGATATGACTTTGATTCTCTGAAGCAAACGATAGGCGCCATGCAAGATCTCCGAGTTCTCATCATTGGGGATACGATTATCGATGATTATCAATATTGTACAACTATTGGAAAATCTTCCAAAGACCCGACGTTAGCACTGAAATTTGAATCATATGACGTCTTCCCCGGAGGGGTATTGGCTGTCGCAAATCACGTTGCCGGGTTTGTAGGCCAAGTCGATTTGATAACGATTCTTGGGGAAAAAAAGAGTTACGAAGAATTTATTCGTACGAATTTTAAGCAGAACATTCGACCGTATTTTTATTACAAAAAAGATGCGCCGACATTGATTAAGAGGAGATTTTTAGATGGTCATTCCATGAATAAACTGCTTGAAGTTTACGTTATGGATGATACTCACCTAAATGGTGACCTTGGGAAAAAATTTCTTAAATTTACTCAATCAAAGTTGTCCGAGTATGATCTCGTCATTGCTGCCGATTTCGGACACGGCGCCATAAACAAGAATCTGAAACGATTGCTTTCACGAGAGGCCCCTTTTTTGGCTGTCAATGCACAGTCAAATGCCGGAAACCGAGGCTTTAACAATATCACCAAATATCCTTCGGCTGATTATATCACCATTGCCGAACATGAGATTCGATTAGAAAAAAGGGATCTCACAGGAAAAATCCGTCCCATGATGGACTCGCTGTCCGATATTATGAACTGCCGGAAAATGACGGTTACTCGCGGGCTGAAGGGTTGCATGATTCTAGACAACGAAGGAAGTTTTGTCCAGGTACCGAGATTTTCCCAAAAAGTCGTTGACCGTGTCGGAGCGGGTGATGCACTTTTTGCGGTTACTTCGTTGGCCGCTTTTCTCAATGCTTCGTGTGAAATTGTCGGTTTTCTGGGGAATGTCGCTGGATCTCTGGCAATAGAAATAATGGGAAACCAAAATAGTATCGATCATCAAAGTGTAACGGAATTCATAAAAAAACTGTATTCAGGATCTGCATGTTAAAAAGTGAGTAATGGATAAATATCGAATTGACGGCCACAAGTTGATATACCATCCTCAACGCGTATCCGAGTGGTTGGCAAAAAAAAATATATACCCGTT
>JAHEHB010000150.1 GCA_024644775.1 Deltaproteobacteria bacterium | reverse complement strand
AACTGATGGCCGTGATGGAAAAAAATTTGACAACCCCAGAGAAAGCTGATAGATCGCATATCCGTATTGGATCAGGGGCCGTTAGCTCAACTAGGCAGAGCACCTGACTCTTAATCAGTAGGTTGAAGGTTCGATTCCTTCACGGCCCACCAAATTCTATGGGTTAGCTTTTTGACAGGCTAACCCTTTTTTTTGGTGAACACTTTTAAAAGCTAAAGGAGTTTTCGCGAAACGAGAACCGTGTTTAAAAATTTTCATTGACAGACGGTAGAGAATTATAATATTTTTATTATTTATTTAAAATAACCAATCCTTGCTCTGGTGCATACCAGGGCTTTATTATCCATGAGGAGGTTACATGAAACGCTACGAAACCATTATTATTATCGACCCAGATCTCTCCGAAGAACAACGGTCCCCATTTTTTGATCGTCTTGAAGAACTCATTACCGGAAACAATGGACTTTGGATACAAAATGACCAGTGGGGTTCGAAAAAACTTGCCTATGAAATTAAGAAAAAACCCCGGGGGTATTACACACGGCTGGATTACTGCGGCACAGGCGCCCTTGTGGATGAAATGGAGCGGGTGCTGCGAATCGACGACCGTGTGTTGAAATATATGACGGTTTTGCTGGAACCAAACGCAGACTTGGAAAAAATCAAGGAACAAATAGCGCAAGCACAATTAGATGCAGAAGAGAAAGCGGAACCGGTTGTTGAAGAAGAATCACCCCCCGAGGAGAAATCCCCATCAGAGAATTTGGTAACGGAGGAACCCCCACCAGAGAGTGTGGTAACATCCGAAGGTGAGAATGATCCCGAGCCTGTCGATGAAGAAAGCAAAAGAGAGGAGCAAGTGTGATGGCGGTAGCGCGTAATTCGTCAAGAAGAGGCAGTGGAAGAGGCAGTGGTGGAAAAAAAAGAAGGTTCTATCATCGCCGAAAAATTTGTCGCTTCTGTGCAGATAGCAGCCTGTTGATCAATTATAAGGAAGTCAGAACCCTTAGGCATTTTATTACAGAGCGTGGCAAGATCATCCCAAGGCGTATATCGGGTACGTGTTCAAGGCATCAACGAAAATTATCACACGCGATCAAAAGAGCACGCACCATTGCGATGTTGCCTTACGTCGGCTCTATGGAATACTAGCGCGACATTGAAGGATGTCTCTAGGGGAGAAAGAGGATAGTGCCTCAAACGCTTCAAGGAGAAATCCCTAAAGATCTCCTAACAGGTGTTTTGATAACCTGCCTGATATTCACTGTATCGGTTTATATGCCGATCTTCGGTTTTTTCTGTTCGGTGTTTATCCCGCTGCCGATTTTGTTTTATCGCTCAAAACTTGGCAGAAAAACCGGCGGTATTATCCCCATCTCGACACTTGTTATCATGTGCATTCTCCTGGGTAGGGTCACGCTTGATCTGGTGTTCTTCTTAGAGCTGATGCTGTTGGGATTTATATTGGCCGAACTCTTTGAGTGGAAGCTTTCAATTGAACGAACCATTCTGTATGCGTGCACCGTTGTATTGGCGGCTGGCATTGTTGGCGTGTTCTTTTACAGTTTAATTTCACAAAAAGGCATTGTCACGCTGGCGTCTGAATATGTGGCGAAGAATCTGCAACTGACCCTGATGCTATATAAAAATATGGGGGTTTCGGAAGAAAATATTCAACTGATTGCAAACTCACTATCACAAATTCAGTATGTGCTGTTGCGAATCATCCCAGCCCTCATTTTTGCCTCAACCCTTTTTGTGACATGGACCAGCATTTTGATGGCAAAACCCATTTTGGAGGCCAAAGGCCTCAGTTATCCGGATTTTGGGTCATTGAACATGTGGCAACCTCCTGATTTTTTAGTATGGGGTGTCATCGGCAGTGGGGGAATGCTCCTGTTGCCGGCAAGTGCGTTAAAGCTTATCGGCACAAATGGACTCATCGCGCTGATGACGATTTATTTCTTTGCCGGCATGGCCATTGTTTCATATTACTTCAACAAAAAGCGCATACCGCGACCGCTTCGGTTTTTTCTATACAGCCTAATCGCGTTGCAACAATTCATATTGCTGTTTGTCATTGGGGTCGGATTCTTTGACACG
Source organism: Deltaproteobacteria bacterium (assembly GCA_024644775.1). The sequence continues at coordinate 9,624 of JAHEHB010000150.1, read as the reverse complement.
TGGCTTAACTTTAGAAAACAGAAATCGTCAACACAAAATTAACATATTTCACGAAGCGGACGCGTATTTATTGTATACACAACAGAAGGAACGTTTGGAGGTAATGGTATGAAAGTCATTTTAAAAGAGACCATAGAAGCTCTCGGGATTATCGGCAGCGCCGTTACAGTTGCAGACGGATATGCCCGGAATTTTCTTCTTCCCCAAAATAAAGCGGTACCCGATACGCCACAAAACCGAAAAATGCTTGAACAACAAAAAGCAAAATTTCAACTCCAAATCGCTAAAGAACGAAAACAGGCTGAGGAGATGGCAAGCAGGCTTGAAGGCGTGGCATGCAAGATAACCGCAAAAGTGAGTGAGGAGAACCGACTATACGGGTCGGTATCTGAGCGGGAAATTGTCGATGCGTTAGCAAGCCAGGATATCACGGTTGAGAAACGAATGATATTGCTTAAAGAACCCATTAAAACGACGGGCACTTTCAATGTCCCAATCCGCGTATATAAAGGCGTTGAACCGGAAATTGCTGTTGATGTCGTTGCAGAGTAGACGGTATACTCAACACCTCTGCAGTTACGAATTTGAACATCGTATCCGGTTTTTCGGGTGGGGATTAAAGCAAAGATAGACACGCCATGGCAGTGAGTCCACAACAGAACGAAAAAGATTTGGTATCGTTTCAAATTCCACCCCAAAGTCTCGAGGCGGAAGAGTCGCTTCTCAGTGCGATTCTCATCGATAACGATACGCTGTTAGATGTGCTGGAGATTCTCTCACCACCCGATTTTTACAAATCGATTCATCAAAAAATCTTCGCCGCCATCACAAATCTTTTTTCAAGGAATGAACCCATAGATCTGGTAACTGTGACCAATCAGCTGAAGTCCGACGGTCAGCTTGAAGCCGTGGGGGGCGCCGCTTACTTGGCTGCTCTCATCGAAACCGTTCCAATGGCCGTAAATGCTCGACATTACGCAAAAATAATTCATGATAAAGCGTCCCTGAGACGTCTGATCGACAAGGCGAATCAAATTACAAAAAAATGCTTCAATGACCAGGGTGACGTCCCGAGCGTTATTGATTTTGCAGAATCTGCGATTTTTGAAATATCCGGCGACAAAATCCGGCGCTCTTACTATCAGCTGAAGGAGATTATCGAAAAAAACATCGATACAATCGAGGAACGCCAAGGTAATCAGGCGCTGGTAACAGGGGTTACTACGGGCTTTTCCCGGCTCGACAACCTGACTGCAGGGCTTCAAAACTCAGACCTGATCATCCTCGCGGGCCGACCCAGTATGGGTAAAACTGCCTTTGCTCTCAATATCGCGAGAAATGCAGCCGTGGAGCATAGTACCCCCATTGCGATGTTTTCCCTGGAGATGTCCAAAGAACAACTATCCATGCGCATGCTTTGTTCCGAGGCCAAGGTGGATTCGGCTCGGCTTCGTAGCGGTTTTTTCAGCAAGAAAGATTGGGTAAACCTCACCGATGCCGCTGGGATCCTATCTGAAGCGGCCATATTTATTGATGATTCGCCGGATCTTTCTGCCATGGAAATCCGAGCCAAAGCACGACGCCTGAAAATGGAAAAAAACATCGGTTTGATCATCATTGACTATTTGCAGTTAATGAAAAGTCGCTCAACAGCGGAACGGCGGGATCTTGAAATATCGGAAATGTCTCGCTCCCTGAAAGCGCTGGCCAAAGAACTCGATATACCGGTTTTGGCCCTCTCGCAGCTTAACAGAAAGCTTGAAGAGAGAAGCGATAAACGACCGTTGCTGTCGGACTTGAGAGAATCGGGGGCTCTCGAACAGGACGCCGATGTGGTTGCTTTCATTTATAGAGATGAGGTTTACAATAGAGACGAAAACAACCCCAAGAAGGGTATTGCAGAGATATTGCTCAGAAAGCAACGAAACGGCCCCACAGGAGACGTTGCATTGCAATTCGACGATACCTTTACCTCTTTTAAGAACCTCCAGGATGAAAAGTACCTGAAGGGGTTTGATTAATACTCAGAAAATATTTGTTATTATTTATCGCTTTCTATTGTTATGGATATTGATAGGGTAAAACGCGTGGGCACAGCCGCTGCCTACAAAGGTGCCAACGTGCTAAGGTCGAAACTAGGGAAATTATCGACCGTAACGAAAAAGGGGCGAATCGATCTGGTTACCGAAGCAGATACCGAATCCGAACATGTCATCATTGAAACCATCCGATCAGCCTTTCCCCATCATAGCATCCTAGCCGAAGAAAGCGGTCTGGATGAAGGTTCATCCGATCATCAGTGGATTATCGACCCATTAGACGGCACCACCAATTTCGCCCATGGTTTAAACCTTTTTTGTGTTTCCATTGCGTATACCGTAAAATCCGATATCATGTGGGGAATCGTATTGAGTCCGCTCACCGAAGAACTTTTTATCGCCCAATCCGAAAAAGGCGCCTTTTTAAACAATCAACCGATCCGTGTCTCAAAGGAACAAACCGTATCAGACAGCCTTTTGGTTACAGGGTTTCCGTATGAGACGGATCGGCGCCTGACACCGATATTCGCACGTTTTCTCAACTGCACAAAAGCGGCACAAGGCGTTCGGAGACTGGGATCCGCGGCCCTCGATCTTTGTTATGTTGCCTGCGGCCGATTTACAGGCTACTGGGAGCAGTATCTTAAGCCATGGGATACTGCCGCCGGGGTGCTCATCGTCAAAGAGGCCGGTGGGACAATCACCGATTTTTCCAGCAATCCATATACGGTTGACAACAACCAACTCCTGGCTACAAACGGCAAAATCCATACGGAAATGTTATCATTGTTAGAACCAGAGGAGAATGTATGAAAAAAGCGTCTGTCCAGCATTTTTCGATTGAGCAACATGTCGGATGCTTTGGCGACTATAATAGAAGAGATCGGATCTGCGTCACCTACTGTGCACTGCGACTACGATGCGCAATTGAGCGAGAGTGGAACATCCGCATGGAAGCTATCGAAGAACTGGTCGCTTCGGATCATATGTTAATGAAAATACAGTAAGTCCGCCGTATGTGGCTCAGATTAAAAAATTATCAGCCGACACTCGGCCTAAAATTTTCCGGAATCTAATTTTTTACGGAGGTATTTCACCTGTTCCCGCAGGGCATTGTTTTCCTTCATTTCGCGTTCAACCAATCCAATGGAATGCAATGCGGTGGCATGATAACGGTTGAAGCTTTTTCCGATGGCCTGAAGTGGCTGATCCGTGTATTTCCGGGCAAGATAAATAGCAATCTGGCGGGGCCGCAAGATGGATTGCTTTCTAGAATTTGATATCAGGTCCGTCATGGAAATTCTATAATATTTGCAAACCAGTTTCTTGATCGCATCAATCGTGATATGTTTATTTCTTTGTGAAATATTTTGCACCACGCTTTCGGCGAGCTTTAGATCGATGGGTGTCCCTAAAAGAGAAGACTTTGCAGAAACGCCGATCAATCCGCTTTCAAGTTGCCGAACATTTTCAGACAGCTCACCTGCCAGATAATGGGTGACATCTTCCGGAACATTATACCCGTTTTCTTTGGCCTTCTTCTGCAGGATGCGAACCCTCGTTCTAAAATTAGGGCGATCGATTTTTGAAATAAGACCGCACAAAAGACGGGATTTTAATTGATCATGCAATTTTGGAATATCGGCAGGAAGAAAACAACTGGTAAAAATGAGCTTTTTTTCTTCGTTGAAAAGGCTGTCGAGGGTAAGGGCCAGTTCAATCTGGGTGCGATCCTTCCCGGTGAGAAAATGAATGTCTTCCAAAAGTAGTACGTCACAGTGCCTTCGATATTTCTCTTTAAATTTACCGATGGAATCGTTTCGAAAAGCATAAATCATTTCATTGGTAAAATCTTCTGCCGTTATATAATACACGCGTTCGGAGGGAAATTGGGTCAATATAACGTGGCCGATCGCCTGGGAAAGATGACTTTTTCCCATACCGGTAGGCGATAGGAGAAACAAGGCATTTTGCTGGGCAATTTTTTGTGAAGCCAGAGAAAATGCTGCTGAGTATGCAAAGTCATTGTTTCCCCCTACGACAAATTGATCGAACGTAAAATCTCTTCGTAACATGCGACCGGCGTGGGGATGAACGTTGACGTTGGGTAGCGACATCTGCCGCTTTTTTTCCATGGGCGGTTTTTTCGGGATACTGGATCTCGGCAAAACTTCTATTAACATGCGGCAGTTCCTTCCGGCTGCCTGCCGGAGTTCTGCCTCCAACAGGGATCCATACTGATTTTGGACACGTTTCTTTGAAAAATAATTCGGGGTGGAAAGAACAAGGAGGTCTTCTTCGGTAGACTTCAATTCCAACGGTTCAATCCACATTCTGTAACTGTGGCCAGGAATCCGTTTTTTTATTGCGGCTTTTGCTGTAATCCAGATTGCTTCCATAGAGCCTTTCAAATTTCAATCACGCGTTTCTAAACATCAATATGGAAAAAATGGGTAATCACTAATAGTTTGGACCGATTATTGCGCTCTGCTACGAAAATGAGCGCGAAAATGAAAGTAACCGAACGAACCGGCACCAGAAATGTACCGCTGTTCAATATGTCATGAACCATTAAGTGTCAAATCGAAAAAGATCGGTTCAGCGTCTTTTTTCAATCGAATTATCAACAAATTATATCTAGTTGAAATTCTTAATTTAACAGGTTATCTTATAAACAACTACTTCTAAATACAACCTTTTTCTGACCATTATTTTTATTCAAATATTTTAGGCAGATTCATCGTTATCATCAGGATTTCAACAATCTTCTTTGTCGAGATTATCTCGTCATTCCTCCTATTATCTTTTATTTTTAAAAAAAATGCATACGATCTATTTTTTTTTCACACCCGACTCAACGCGTTGTTTTTCTAGTAAAAAATAAAATCGTTTGAAAAATCTAAAGACATTAGTAAAATAAAGCATTTTGAACCTTAACCGTTAACGGAACTTAAAACTTCAATGGAATCTGAAAACATCATTATTCGCGGGGCACGTCAACACAATTTAAAAAATATCGATGTGGCCATCCCAAGAAATCGGCTTGTCGTTGTAACCGGTCTGTCCGGTTCAGGGAAATCAACCTTAGCTTTTGACACGCTGTATGCTGAAGGACAACGCCGGTATGTAGAATCCCTTTCCACTTATGCTCGCCAGTTTTTAGAACGAATGGATAAACCCGATGTCGACACCATTGAAGGGCTGTCTCCCGCAATCGCCATCGAGCAAAAAACCGCCAGTCATAATCCCAGGTCCACTGTCGGCACCGTCACTGAAATCTATGATTATCTGCGTCTACTCTTTGCCAGGATTGGAAATCCACATTGTTATCAATGTGGGCTGCCCATTACCTCACAGACCCTCGATCAAATTGTTGATACGGTGATGTCGTTAACCGAAGGCTCGAAAATTATTATTTTGTCGCCACTTTTATCCAACCAAGCGGGAGACCACGGGAAGCTGATCCAGCGACTAAAGAGAGAAGGGTTTGCACGGGTCCGCATCGACGGAAAGATTATCGAAATTGAGTCCGTGGGAAAACTCGGAAAAAAGAAAAAACGGACGCTCGATGTAGTGGTGGATCGACTGGTGGTAAAGAAAACCATCCAAAACCGTTTGGCCGATTCCTTGGAACTCGCGCTTGCCCAATCAGGTGGCAGAGTTATTGTGGATGTCCTCGGTCACCCCCCGATTCTTTTTAGTGAACAGGCAGTGTGTATTCGATGTGGTATCAGCTATCCAGAATTTACGCCCGCTGATTTTTCTTTTAATTCTCCACAAGGTGCATGTTTAAAATGCGATGGCTTGGGCACCACCAATGAATTTGACCCCAAACTCATCGTCCCGAACCCACAACTCTCATTGAGGGAAGGAGCCGTTTCTCCTTGGGCGCACCGGAATTCTATGCATTTTATCGAATTTTTAGACGCGCTCACTCGATTTTATCGGGTGGATATCTACACTCCCTACGAGGATCTTCCCGATGCGTTTAAACAGGTTCTGCTTTATGGTTCGGGTGACGCAAAAATTCCATTTTACTTTGAACAAAACAATCGTCGAACGACTTACGAAAATACATTCGAAGGCATCATTCCGAATCTTGAACGACGTTACAAGGAAACCGACTCCCATCAATCGAGAGAAGAAACCAGACGATATATGAATTTTCGCCCCTGTCCCGAATGCCGAGGTGCAAAGATAAACAGGGAAAGCAGAAGTGTTAAAATCGGGGAAAAGGCGATCCATGAGATCAGCGCATTGTCTGTCGAAAAGGCCCGCGGTTTCTTTAAAGAACTTCAACTGGAAGGTAAAAAAAAGGTGATATCACACCGCATTGTCAAGGAAATACTAGACCGGTTGGGGTTTCTTAAAAATGTCGGACTCGGTTATCTTACTCTGGAAAGAGCGGCTGCCACGCTTTCCGGTGGTGAAAGTCAGCGGATTCGGTTGGCAACTCAGATCGGCTCAAAGCTCAGCGGGGTACTCTATGTCCTCGATGAGCCGAGTATCGGCTTGCACCAGAGGGACAACCAGCGTCTGTTTCAAACCCTTTCACGAATGCGTGATCTTGGCAACACGGTAATGGTGGTAGAACATGATGAGGAAACCATTCTGGGGGCCGATTACGTCGTCGATATGGGACCCGGCGCGGGTGTCAATGGTGGACACGTGATCTTCGCCGGACCGCCAACAAAACTGATTGAAGATGAGACATCGCTTACCGGCCAGTATCTTTCCCGACGAAAATATATCGAAGTCCCTTTAACACGCCGCAAGGGAAACGGCCACCACCTGGTTATCAAGGGAGCTTCTGCCAACAATCTAAAACATATTGACGTCAAATTTCCCTTGGGATGTATGATTTGTGTTACCGGAGTTTCCGGTTCGGGAAAATCGACGCTGGTTTTAGAAACTTTGTATCGGGCTTTGGCACAACGACTGTACCATGCTCGGATATCAAGCGGTGCCTATATCGATATACACGGTTTGGCGTATGTGGACAAAGTGATTCATATCGATCAATCCCCCATTGGAAGAACTCCCCGCTCCAACCCCGGCACTTACACCGGCGCCTTTACGGATATACGAGAACTTTTTTCCAAAACATCCGAGTCACGGATGCGGGGATACGGTCCCGGTCGATTCAGTTTCAATGTAAAAGGGGGAAGATGTGAAGCATGCAAAGGTGAAGGAATCATTAAAATCGCCATGCATTTTTTACCGGATGTTTATGTGGCATGCGATGTATGTCACGGAAAGCGCTACAATCGGGAAACACTCGAAATCCGATACAGGGGTAAAAATATTTCCGATGTACTGGATATGACGGTGAACGAAGCACTACAATTTTTTAGAAATATCCGAAATATTCGATCCAGGCTTGAAACCCTTTCAGAAGTCGGTGTCGGTTACATCCGCCTAGGTCAATCAGCTACAACGCTATCGGGGGGGGAAGCCCAGCGGGTGAAATTGGCCCGGGAGCTCAGCAAACGGGCAACCGGTAAAACCTTGTATATCCTTGATGAGCCAACTACGGGCCTTCACGCAGATGACGTCCGCAATCTATTGATGGTGATGGGCAAACTGGTGGATACCGGAAATACGATGATTGTAATTGAACACAATATGGACATTATAAAAACAGCCGATTACGTTATCGACCTGGGCCCTGAAGGCGGAGATGACGGGGGATACGTTGTCGGAAACGGAACACCGGAAGAGATCACCAACATTCCGGCATCGTATACCGGCCGGTTTCTAAGGAAAATCCTCACCGCATACCCGACCGGCTAGCGGGATCTAAATTACAGGCTGCAAGTGTAGCAACAGGGTTGTGCCGCAATAGAGGCACAACCCTGTTGGGCCTGATAACTGGTTATATGCTATTTTGCTCCGAACAGCGCCGCAATCGCATCCGCCTGGGGGTGCGCATAAATCAGTATCAAAGATATAACCAATGAATAAATACATAGCGATTCGATCATCGCCAGCCCAATGAGCATGGTCACCGTGACTTTACCCGAAGACTCAGGATTCCTGGCAATACCTTCCACAGCAGCCCTCAATCCAAGGCTTTGTGCGATTCCGCAGACAGCCGCCGCAACCGCGAGACCAAAACCTGCCGCCGTAACACACATGATAAAGAAATCCAATGCTTTTTCTTCCATACGCGATGCTTCCTCCTCTTTTGAATTTAATTAATGGGTTTTCATCAAATGCTCAATGTAAAAGTATATACCCTTTCCTCTAAATTCAGGACCTACAAGGCTCCATCCTTAAAAAGCCATCAAAATATATTTTGTTTCTATAAGTAGTCGCGCCACACGGGCTTTCCAACATCGTTAATGCGCATGCTCCATAGCACCACTAAAGTAAATGATGGACAGTAAAAAGAACACGAACGCCTGGACCAATGCAACAAAAATCCCCAATGCCATAATGGGCAGCGGCGCAAAAAACGCGCCTGCCAGAACAAACAAAATGGCCAGCACCAGTTCGTGGCCCATCATATTGCCAAACAACCGAAAGGAAAGAGACAGCACACGGGCGAAATGCGCAATGACTTCGATGGGAAATATGATGGGAATCATCCACCAGATCGGTCCAAGAAAGTGGTTGATATATTTTGCGCCATGGTATTTGATCCCAATGTAGTGGGTGAATACAAATACCGTCAATGCGCAGGATGCGGTCGTGTTCAGGCTAGCCGTGGGGGGGAAAAATCCGGGCACCAGCCCCAACAGATTGCATGTTAGAATATAGATAAAAATCGTTGCCACCACCGGTAAAAACCAACGTCCTTCTTCTCCGGTAACATCGACCATGAAGTCCTCGATGCCGGAGATAACGATTTCAAAAAAGTTCTGCGCTTTGGCCGGTACAAGGCTCAGGTTTTTGGCAGCAATGGCTCCGAAGACGATCAGCAGTAACATCACAAACCAGGAATAAATCACATGTGGATAGGCATGGGCAAAATGCCCCAGCCCGATCAGTTCGAATAACTTTACAAAAAATAGATAGGGATGCTCCACTTCAGATAGCCTCCTCAAAAGTAGTTTTTTTTAATTCGCACAGCGTTGCTGCAAGGATGCTGACAATAACAACGGACAGTCCGATGAAAAGCCCGAGTGGATGCACATAATGCCTTGAGATCAGAAAAAAAATGACACCGCCGCTTACAACGAACCGGATGTAGGATTTGACCATAACTGCGACATGCGAAGCGATATGTGGGGGGGTAAGGGACTTTCGTAGGATCCGATACATAAAGTGAAAATTCACCGTTACAAGCAGAGCGCCACAGAAAATGCCCTTTGCGATGTCAGCAGGTGTCAGGAATAGTCCGAATAGACTGGCTGCAACAAACAGAATCCAGTTGGAACGAAACACAAATTTTAAGAGTCGTTGTTGAATATCCACGGTACGTTCTTGTTCGCCGAAATCCGCTCTATCAGAGCTTTCTGCTTTTCTTTATGGCAAGGGCGATGTTTCGAAACCCCGCAAGCACCCCAAACACAAGAAAAATGAGTGTAAACCATGGTGTCGTGTGAAACACCTTTCGGTCTAAATAAATCCCAATTGCAAG
>JAHEHB010000149.1 GCA_024644775.1 Deltaproteobacteria bacterium | reverse complement strand
AATCTATCTTCGGGCCACACGGTAAATTCGGGCAATGTAAATCCGCACCAATAAGAGCCATCTCCATAGCGTCTGTCGAAAATCCAGCTAAATGTAATTTCGGAAAGCGACTGATTTCCCATTGCAGACAGCGACAGGGAAAGTTCTGCTGTTTCAGCAATCGTTATCCAGGGTCGGTCAGATACGCAGCGAACCCCCTGCGCATCTACGACAAATTTTTTCCACAACCGTTTCATTCTCCCCTGGGCCTCCACGCCGGTTATTGCGCCGCAAAGGACCGGATAAAACCAATCCATCGCGTACCGGGACTTGGTCATATTGAATAAATACGGCTTGCACTTAATCGCATACCCGAGTTTTTTAAGAGCCTTTTTCCATGATGGTAGGTCATATTTGAGCGTATGTGCGATTAACAAAGCACACTTTAGACTCATGTAAATCGAGCAGGATCCGGTCAACAACGCCATACGATCAATATGGCCTTTCGGGCTGATGGCCCAGTAGATTTCACCATTTGCGGTTTGAAGGTCTAATGTAAAATCAATCGCCGACCGTACGGTTTCCCACATACGACGCAGAAAACCGATTTCGCCTGTAATCAGATAATAATGTAATACGCCCACAGCGATGTAAGCGACCATATTGGTATCTCGAGTGGTGTCTTCCGGAATTCCGCCCCGATATGCCGCATACCAACTGCCATCTTCGAGCTGGTTTTCCGCCAACCAGCCATATGCCATCTGAGACGCTTTGTGGTATCCACCAATGCTCAACCCCATGGCTGCCTCAACATGATCCCAGGGATCTGTTTTGCCCCCCCTAAACCAGGGAATTTCGCCACTTGGTCGTTGCGTGGATCGAATACAGGTAACAGCAGACTCGATATCGACGAAAGAACCGATTTTTGTCCTGGAAAGCCTTGCCCCCATGCGTGTTTTACCTTTTATTAAATACAGCATGTGAATCTTGCCAAATTTTTACACATACTTTGGAATAAATGGACATGCAAGAAAAAACTCAGAGCCAGCGGGTGGCTTTTTGACAAGGTATTTGTGGTGGTAATTGTCGATAGGGGTTGTTACAATGTCTGTCTCTGACAATAAGAGGGGGGAATCTGCACAGGTTAAGGGCTTTGCCATGTTGTAGAATTTCCGAGACGTTAAACTATTAGGCACGGAACAAGGTCTATAGTAGGAAATCAGAATGAGAAAACACGGACTGCTTATGATAGTGGTGGCGATTTTTTTTGTTACCACCGGATATAATGTAAAAAGGGAACATCTTATTTCCGGAAAAACCATGGGGACAACCTACCATATAAAGGTTGTCGCCGGGATCTTCAGCCCTGTCTCCGGCCTCAAAGAAAAGATAGACAATCGATTACAAGCCATAAACAAAAGTATGTCCACTTATATTAAGGACAGTGAAGTCAGTCGGTTTAATAAATCCCGACGTGTGGGGGAACCATTTTACGTTTCTGATGATCTTTGGAGGGTTATCACGGTTGGTAAAACCCTTTATCGATTGACAGAGGGAGCATGGGACGGGACGGTGAATCCCTTGGTAAATCTCTGGGGATTTGGGGCTGAGGAAAAGAAAAAACCATTTCCCGCGAAACATGAGATCGACAATCTGTTAACGGATATCGGGTTTGATAAAATCGAAGTCTCTGAGAAACCTTATCTCGTAAAAAGAAGGGCGTCTGTCTCTCTTGATTTTGGTTCCATTGCTAAAGGGTATGCTGTGGATGAAGTGTCGCGCCTTATTCACAAAAGCGGTATCGAACAGTATCTTGTCGAGATTGGTGGAGAAGTATCGGCATCCGGTTACCGAGCGGACGGCAATCCTTGGCGGGTCGGTATCAATGTTCCCCGAGTTGATGCTCACTTAAATCAGGTATATCGAGTCGTTGAACTCCACCAAGGCGCACTTGCTACCAGCGGCAATTATCGGAATTACTTTATAAAAAATGGCATCCGATACTCTCATATTCTGGATCCGCGCACCGGTTATCCTGTAAACAACAATGTTGTGAGTGCATCGGTTGTTGCAGAGACCTGCGTGTTTGCAGATGGTCTTGCAACGGCACTCATGGTTTTAGGCCCTGAAAAAGGGATTCCTCTCGTCAATCGCCTGGATTGTGTCGAATGTCTGATTATAGGCGAAGACAAAAGTGGCGGTCTGAGAGATTATGCCTCCAGAGGTTTTTTGTCTCTCAGTAAAAAGAAATAGAAATCATCGGCAGCGAATTTTATTGACAGACAATATCGCCTGCTGTATTTATACCCTTTTATAATTATTATTGTTTTTTAAAGGGGTTATCCGTTTTTGACCCATTTCTTTTAGTCGGTAAAGATTACGATCATTTACTCATCCAGTCATTCTGATGTATTAGACATTGTAGTATGTAAGGAGAACGGAAATTGGAAGTTGTCGTATTGCTAAAGCAGGTACCTGCAACGGAGTCGGATATTCAGATTGCCGACAATGGCGCCTCCATTAAAACCGAAGATATCAAATGGGTGATGAATCCCTATGATGAATTCGCCGTTGAGGAAGCCCTTAGGATAAAGGAAACCCATGAGGGCACCGTAACCATTCTTTCCTTAGGCCCGGAACGGGCTAAAGAAGCCATCCGATCCGCTTTGGCAATGGGAGCCGATAAGGGCATTTTAATCAACAACACGGGCGTCTTTGAATCCGACAGTTTGGGAACCTCACGGATCCTTGCGAGCGTTTTAAAAGAAATCCCGTTTGATCTGATCATCGCCGGGCAGCGAGCCGTTGATGATGATAATTATCAGGTGGGAACGGCAGTTGCAGAGTTTCTGCACATCCCAATGATCCCAATGGTTACCAAGGAGACGATCGTGGATGGGAAAATCCTATGCCACCGGTCGCTTGAAGGGGGATCGGCTGTACTGCAAGCGCCTTTACCGGCACTGTTTACGACACAACGAGGACTCAATGAACCTCGATATGCCTCCCTGCCCGGCATTATGAAAGCTAAAAAGAAGCCGCTTGAGATGAAATCACCGGCGGACTTCGGTATGGGTGAAGCGGCATCAGAATCTCCTGGCACCAGGATTCTTTCCATGCGTCTTCCACCCGCACGAAACGCCGGGAGAATTATTGAAGGTGAGACTGCCAAGTCAAAGGCGACTGAATTGGTAAGACTTTTGCGCGAAGAAGCGAAAGTGATTTAAATATTAGGAGGAAACTTGCACAATGCCGCAAGGAGTTATAGCCGTAACGGAACATTCCGACACAGGTTTTCGCAAGGTTACCTATGAAGCCCTTAGTGAGGGACGACGCATCGTAAAAAATATAGGAGGTAATCTCACAGCAATCGTTCTAGGGTTTGTCGATGAAAGTGAATTATCAGCGTTAAAGACATACGGCGCAGATAAGATCCTTATTTCGGATGCTGAGGGTATCAATGAATATTTGGCAGATGCCCAAACCGATTTGCTGACTAAGATTATTCAGAACGAAAATCCGGTTGTTGTCATCCTCGGGGCAACCGCTGTGGGAAAAGATATTGCTGCACGCCTCTCTGCACGCTTAAATGCGCCTATGGTCATGGATTGTGTGGCGCTTCGGGTTGAAAACAAAGAGATCATTGCTACGCGACCCATGTATGGCGGCAAGGTCTTGGCCGATATCTCCTTTAACGGCACACCGCAAATAATTGCAATCCGACCCAACACCCTGCCTGTGAGTGTCTCTGAAGGCCGGGGTGTTTTGGAAAAATTAACCGGTTCGCCCAAAAACTGCCATTTAAAATTTGTTGAAAAAACAATGGATACCAGCAAAGTGGAGCTGACAGAAGCGGAGGTGATCGTTTCCGGCGGCAGAGGGATGGGCGGCAGCGATTATTCGATATTAGAAGAATTGTCCGCCTTGCTGGATGGTGCGGTCGGTGCTTCGCGTTCTGCCGTCGATGAGGGGTGGCGGCCTTATACAGATCAGGTGGGGCAAACCGGCAAAGTTGTTTCCCCTCGTCTATACGTTGCCTGTGGTTTATCCGGTGCTGTTCAACATCTTGCGGGTATGTCCTCTTCCAAGGTTATCGTGGCGATTAACAAGGACGCCGACGCCCCTATTTTCTCGAAAGCAGATTACGGCATTGTGGGTGACCTTTTTGAGATCATCCCCTTGGTTTCCGAAGAAATTCGGAAATTGAAAGCAAAAGAGTCCTGATGCATACAAAACAACTCTATTTGGAAAGTCTCGGCTGTGATCGAAATACGGTTGACAGTGAGGTCATGCTGGGTTGTTTACAGGCGGCAGGATGGGTGATCACACAGGACCCGACACGGGCTGAAACGATTGTTGTAAATACGTGCAGTTTTATTGAACCAGCCATCAACGAATCGATCGATACAATCCTCGAACTCGTGAAACTGAAAAAAACCGGAGAATGCCGGCGATTCATCGTTGCAGGCTGTCTCCCTGAGCGGTTTCGAGAAGCGATCGTTTCTGCGCTTCCTGAGGTGGACGTATTTATCGGAACAGGTGCCTTCGATAAAATAATCGATGCAGCAGAGGGAGGTTTAGATACTTTCAGATGTTTTCTACCGGATCCTAACGTTTCTCCGCCTCTACCGTCCGAGGTCGCGCGCATCCATAACGTCGCTCATGTGGCCTATATAAAAATATCGGAAGGTTGTAACCGTCACTGCACGTATTGCATTATTCCCAGGCTGCGTGGTCAACAACGAAGCCGTCCTGTGGAATCAATCGTTTCGGAGGCGCGATCACTGATTCACTCTGGGGTAAAGGAAATTATTTTGGTCGCGCAGGATTCAACCGCCTACGGGAAAGATCTTAGGCCGCCGGTGACGATCGCATGTTTAATCGAAGCACTGTCTGAGATTTTAGATGACGCATGGCTCCGCGTCCTTTACGGGCATCCTGAAAGTATCGATGATGGGTTTATTCAAGCTGTTGCAGACCACACGAATGTTTGTTCTTATTTTGATATTCCCATTCAGCATGTGAGCAATCGAATCCTTCTGCGGATGGGACGTCGCTACACTGAGGATGATCTTTATCGGTGGTTTGACAAAATTCGAACCACCGTACCGGATGCGAAACTACGAACAACCATTATTACCGGTTTTCCGGGTGAAAAAGAGGCGGATGATCGACAGTTGCATAATTTTATGGAAAATATTCGATTCGATCATTTGGGCGTGTTCATCTATTCAGATTCGGAAGACCTGACTTCTTGTCAACTATCCGGACATGTGGATAAGAAAACCGCACAAAATCGCTATGACCGGCTGATGTCGCGCCAAAGGAAAATATCCTTGGAAAATAATAAGAGACATATCGATGAGCGGCATGTCGTTTTAGTGGACGAATCAATCGAACCGGGTGTCTTTTCGGGGCGAACCTACTTCCAGGCACCGGACGTGGATGGTGTGACAACCGTTTATTCAGATGAACCGATTCAAACCGGTTCCTTTATTCAAGTAACATTAACAGATGCCATGGAATACGATCTGGTGGGTGAACCGATATGGGTGACCTGAGACAAAAAATACAATGCATGGTTGAATCGGATCTTGCGGATATTGAAACGGCCCTTAAAAAAAACCTGAAACCGCATCTCGATTTGGTCACCGAAACGGCCAGTCATATCTTGTTTAGCGGAGGCAAGCGGTTAAGACCCTTGTTAATGGTTCTTTGCGCAAGAATGTGCGGCTATACCCAGGAAGATGCCAAGATTTTTTCCACCGTGTTTGAATATTTACATGCCGCCACGCTGCTGCACGACGATCTTGTGGACGGCGCCACTTTGCGGCGGGGAGCGCCCGTTGCCCATTCCATATGGGGAAATTCAACGGCGGTACTTGTGGGAGATTTTCTTCTGGCAAGAGCTCTTTCTATTTCGACCGAGACCCGACGGCCGAAAATCATCGAGGTTATTTCGGAAGTCACTGAAGAGATGTCCCAAGGTGAAATCCATCAATTGATGCGAAAAGGCAGTCTTGACATTTCGGAATCCGAATATTTTGAGATTATCACACGGAAGACAGCCATCCTTATTCAGGGGGCATGCCGTGTGGGTGCCATCCTCGCAAGAGCCCAAAATAGATCGGAAAAAGCGCTTTCCGAATATGGATTAAATCTCGGAATTGCCTTCCAGATGATCGATGATCTTCTTGACTACACTGCTGATCCAGCCGTTATCGGAAAGGAAACTGGGGCGGATTTAAAAGAAGGGAAATTGACACTCCCTATTATCTACACGCTGTCTGCTGCAACATCGAGCGATCAAGCCCGCTTGGAAGATATCATTCAAAAAAGAAATTTTTCCAACGACGAGTTTCAAATATTCGTAAAGATGCTTAATACTTACGGAGGAATCGCCTACACGAAAAGGATGGCATTGGAAAGGATCGAAGCCGCAAAGGCAGCATTGTCGGTATTTCAGACCTCAGAAACAAAAACCCTTCTCTGCGATATTGCCGATTTTGCGGTACATCGGAATATGTAGAAGATTTGACCATCCCAATTAACCGCATCCTATATTTTCAATCCATTGTATAGGACGGTATCACATCTGGAGGAAGCATACGATGTCTTTGTCCTTTTTGGAATATCCGTGTGACGGTCGCCGCTTATCCATTGGTGTCATCTTGGTTATTTTTGTTTTGGTTTTTCAGGCAAGGGCGGAAGCGCAGTTGACGGCAACAGACGTTCAGGCCATCGGTACCGCCAAGGTAATAAGTGATAACGTTGCGGCAGCGAGAGAGCAGGCGATTGCAAACGGTCTACTTTCAGCTGTTGATTCCGTGGTATTAAATATGATGCCGGTAGAATCTTTTGTCAAAAACTTCCGAACAACCAACGAAATCCTGTATGACCAGACACGGGCATTTATTCAGGGATATCATGTACTGGCCGAGATGAAGTATAAAAACACGTATCGAGTTATCGTTCGGGCGTCGATCTCTATCGCGAATATCGAGGAACAGTTATCTGATGCAGGTATTGTACTGGGGAAAAAAACATTGCCCGGGATACTTTTCTTTGTTGCAGAATCCAAACTCGATGATGTAACCCCACAATATTGGTGGGGCGAAGCGTTTTCGTATTCGGATGCGAGGGCAGAAAAAGCGATCGTCGAGGTCCTGAGTAACACGGGATTTTCTATCATTCACCCGGAAGATAGGGTCCGATTAATCGATGATAACCTTGAAACCGATCGACCGGATCTGGACAATCAGGTTGCGGTGCTTTTAGCCAAGCGTTTTGATGCCGGTGTGGTTGTGGTTGGGCAGTCCGCTGTTGAAAGAACGGCCAATATAATGGGTGCGAACATACGCTCTTTTCGGGCAACAGTGACCATTCGTGCCTTGGATACGGAGACCGGGATGGAAATAGCAAGCACGAACCAAACTGCGGTCGCAAGCCATGAGAATGAATTTGAGGGAAGCAACGAAGCGCTCTTAAGGGCTGGAACGCTCGCAGGAGAAGCCTTGTCTGTAAAAATCGCGTCCATCTGGCAAAAGCGCTCGGAAAAAACCGCTATGATAAAGATTATTGTCGAAGGAACGCGTAATCTGTCGAACTTTGTGTTGTTTCGTAAAACGTTGAATGATATATCAGGCGTTGAAGGGTTAAAGACTTTGGAAATGCGACCGAATACCTCAACGCTTATGATCGATTACCTGGGGTCATCAAAGGCGTTGGCCGATTCATTGCTGTTAAAGACGTTTGATACATTCGGCATTAACATCACCGAAGTATCTGAGGAACACTTTCGGGTCGAGATTGTTTCCAAGTAAAACGAAGACATAAAATCTTCATGATCGTTGTGGCGTAATCACATTCACAGGGTCTAAAAGATCAAATAGTCAATCATCAAGCGATCTGCGTTGAAGCACCTGAATTTACCTATCAACATACCGAATATCTTAACCGTCAGCAGAATACTGCTGATTCCGGTTTTTGTTATTTTCCTGTTAAAAGATCTGATGACCTTTGCATTGTTAACCGTTATCTATGCAGCAGTAAGCGACGGGTTGGACGGCTTGCTGGCAAGATACTTCAAACAACAGTCGGCACTCGGGTCATACCTGGACCCAATCGCCGACAAACTACTTTTAACATCTGCCTATATCAGTCTAGCGGTTCTAAAATACATTCCGGGTTGGTTAACCGTGTTGGTTATCAGCCGAGATGTCTTTATCGTGCTCGCATTTGCCATCTTCGTGCTTTTCGACATTAAAGTAGACGCAAAGCCATCTCTTATCAGTAAATGGACCACGGTCGCTCAGTTAACGACGATAATGGTAACCTTGCTTTCTCTGGAGTTTCCCATAGCTTTAGCGTTAATCGTAAAACCGCCGCTTTATTGGATTGTAGCGATTTTAACGATCCTGTCTGGTTTTCACTACGTGTACGTTGGTCTAGATATCTTACAGGAAGCTTCCAACACCCGTGGTAAAAAATAAACCCTGCCTTCTTTTTTCTTGACAGACAATTTAAATATTATTAACACTACAAAACATCTAAAGGCACGTAGCTCAGGGGGAGAGCGCTACCCTGACACGGTAGAAGTCGGCGGTTCAAATCCGCCCGTGCCTACCAGAGAAATCAAGGGGTTACGGCTTCGGCTTTAATCCCTTTTTTTGTTTTGGTTACCATTATAGTCCATTGTTGCTTCCAGAACATAACTGTATTAATTTAGAGTATTGAGAGTAATTAATTTTAGAAGGACTTAATGGTCATGTCATGTAGAATATCAAAGGCAGCGATCGTTCTATTGATTGCAATAATTGTTGCGTGTCAAGGATACGCCCATTTAGAACGGAAGTATGTCGCTAAAGCAGCAAGTCGAATACCCCTGCTTGAGAAAGGCCCTCATTCGGGATTTTTGGAAAATAGTGATCTTTATTTGGAATACCAGTATATTCGTAATGCAGATCATATTCTTATATCCGGTTTTGTTGAATTAAATGCCAGGTTGAAGTACAATTTCGACAAAGTCGATTTTTTTTACTTGACGGTTAATTTTTTGGACTCTGATGGTTTGTTGCTAAAAAGAATTCGGGTTCTGAATGGATGGGCATCCGATAGGATTGATGTAAAATGGGACTTTGAAAGGAAAGTGGAAACTCCTCCGGAAACGACTGCGATTGCATTTGATTATAATGGTGCGGTAAACGAGAAAGAACCCGGAAGTGTTGAGCCGTTTTACTTAAATCCTCTGCGCAGAATCCCAAAAAGTTGAAGAAACGCAAAGAAACGCTTTGATTGGCGTAGCGAATCTACCCGTAGACAATTCTCTCTGTATCCTGCAAACAACAGCTGAAAGAATCGTTGTTGATCTGCGAACACTACAAAATCCGGAAATACACGAATTTAGGTTTTGCCTTTGATAAGCTTCTGCGAGCAGAAAAATAAGGATTGTTACAATGACTGTTGAATACCCTCGTATACGCCGCAAAACTTCTATTCACAGAATATTGATTTTACGCCTAACCATCACGGCGATCGCCATATCGGTGATATTCGGTGTGGCAGCCTATATCTCAGATCGGAATATCGTAGGCGAAATCATTATGGAGATCGCCGGCGAATCATCTCAACTCTTCAATGCCAAAATTACTTATCTTCTAGAAAATCCGAGTACAATCGATAAAGAAGCAATTCAAAGAGAGCTTGACGCATTTGCCGCTATACCTGTCAAGCATCGGTCCGGACGATTTGTATTGGCTGATGTCTACAACCCAAAAAAAGAAAACCTAGCTCGGTCAATCGAACATGAGTATGAACATATAAAAACCGTAGAAAAAATTGTTGATTCAGAATTCAACCGGTTGTCTGGTGACGATGCCGGCGATTACAGATTTTTTAGAATTGAACGGATACCGCATTGCCTCGTTTCCATGCCGCTTACAAACTCGAAAGGCGAACGTGCCGGCAACATTCAAGGTGTTTTTGTTGTTTCTGAATCAGTTCTTTCTGCGGTGCGTTATAGGATATTACGGACTATCGGTGCTGTTATTGGCATTGTGCTTGCCACTGCGGCCTTATTATATCCTGTGATCGTTAATCTGCTTCGCAAATTGACGAAAGTATCTCTCCAACTGCTGGATTCGAATTTAGAAATTCAAAGAACTTTAGGAAGTGCGATTGCTAAACGTGACAGTGATACCGATGCTCATAATTATCGTGTCACCATCATTGCAATACGATTCGCGGAGGCTCTCGGCCTTGACCGTACGACTATCCAAAGTCTCATCAAGGGGGCGTTCCTGCATGATGTAGGGAAAATCGGTATCTCCGACGCGGTTCTTTGGAAACCCGGACGTTTAAATGAAAATGAATTCCAGACCATGAAAACCCATGTTAACCATGGATTAGATATTGTGCAAAGGTCCGAGTGGTTATCTGATGCCAAACAAGTTGTGGGACACCATCATGAAAAGTATGATGGTAGCGGTTATATGATTGGACTCTCTGGAGAAGAGATCCCCATAACGGCTCGAATCTTTGCTATCGCAGATGTATTCGATGCGTTAGCCTCCAAGCGGCCGTATAAAGAACCATTTTCATTCGAGGAAACAATGGAAATTTTAGAAAAGGGGAAGGGAAGTCACTTCGATCCAGGTTTTTTAGACACGTTTAATCAAATTGCAACAAGACTCTACGATGAATTAGCAGGTCGTGAAGATGCGTCTCTAAAGGAGGAACTGGACAATCTGACTAATCATTATTTTGCTGGAGACTTTGATCTTATATTCGGTTCTAAGAAACACTTATGATATCCCAACTCAATGATGGTCTAAAAACATCGTTTCCGATCACCCTGCACGGCCCCGGTAACAAGAACGTCCAAGTCCCGAAAATTATAGTTCTTGCCCAACCCGAAATGTTCATTACCGATATTGCGTTCGCCGACAATGGCCAGGCTGCCATCGACTATGAAGAGCTT
The DNA here is from genome assembly GCA_024644775.1 of Deltaproteobacteria bacterium. Next base: position 778 of record JAHEHB010000149.1, on the reverse strand, counting down.
GTTATGCATTCGGCGATTTAATTCCTTGAAATAAAGTAGAAACTCGCCGATGGCTCCAAGGGTGCTATCTCGGACTTAGCCAGGGCTGAAAATTTTGATTTCGAAGTTGGGATGATTGCGGATAGCTGCGATATTTCGATCTTTAGCGGCAAGGGCGATGTCGTCTACAAGTAAGCGCACCCTCACGCCTCTGTCCGCGCCCTAAGAAGCCGTGCGAAAAGAAGATTGCCGGTTTCATCGACGCTCAGTAAATTTCAGGTAGATTATTGTAACTTTTGATTTTCGTATCTCAAGTTATTTTAGACAGGATAAACAGGATATTTTAGATACTTTTTTCAGCTTTCAGAACGTATTAAAATTTCTACTAGCAAGCCAACAGCCCTCTTTTTCGAATATCTCTAACACTGATTGTTAATTCCGGATTACGTTTTCTCTTTTGGTTTAATTCGTTTGAGAAACTCCCAAACCGGCAATGCGGTCAGTCCACCGATAAAGCCGGCAAGGTAACTGGGTATCCCCGTATCAAATATCGAGCGCCAAATGATACCGACGATAAAGCTAACTGCCAACATTCCGATAACAGTTATGAGCAATCGTTGCCAGAAAGGCATATTCACCTCCAGTTGATTAGAAATTTTCAAACAAAAAATAGCATCAATTGCCGGTTTTTTGAAGTATTTTTCTCCTTTTTTGTATTTACTTTATTTCGCGGCAAGATGCGCCCTCTTAAGATCCTCGAGGGTTCTGGACCGCAGCGTGTCCAGCGGTAAAAGCCCTC
>JAHEHB010000148.1 GCA_024644775.1 Deltaproteobacteria bacterium | reverse complement strand
CCTTACTACACATGGAAAAAAGGATCAAAAAGGGGTGGTTCATTGTTTCAGTGGAACGAAAAATGAGCTTATGAAATATTTAGACCTTGGCTTACACATCGGTATTACGGGTATCGTGACGTTAAACGAACGGGGGGAGTCGTTGAGAAAGCACCTAGCGCATATCCCTCTGGAAAGGATCCTCATTGAGACCGATGCACCTTATTTGACACCCACGCCGGAGCGAAATCGCTTTCGCAGAAATGAACCGGCATTCGTGAAAACTGTTTTGTTAAAAACAGCCGAGGTCAGAGGCGAAGACCCTGAAATACTTGCCGCTACCGTATGGGAAAATACCTGCCAACTATTTCATGTAGACAGCTAATATAGTTTTTTCTTGACAACAGGCAGTATGGAACTAGGTTTACGCTAACGATAGCATTAGCCTACTAGGATATAAAAAGGAGGTGTGTGATGAAAACAAGATGTACATGGTTGATTTCGGCAGTTATAGTCTCCCTACTGGCCGCTACTTTCGTGGCGGCGCATTGCGAAATCCCCTGCGGGATCTACGATGACAAGTTACGGATCCAGCAGATTGCCGAGCACGCGACCACTATTGAAAAGTCGATGAAACAAATAATGGAATTGAGCAAGGGAGGTCCGACAAATTACAACCAGCTGATTCGATGGGTTTCAAATAAAGAAGCGCATGCCAATGAAATCCAACACATCGTTTCTCAATATTTCATGACACAACGTATCAAGCCGGATGCGAAGCAATATACCGAGAAACTCGCGGCTCTGCACAACATGTTGATTTATGTCATGAAATGCAAACAGACGACGGATATCAACAATGTGAAGATGCTGAGATCCTCTTTAAAGGAGTTTGAAGGCCTCTATTTCGGGCACAGCCAATGATTATCCAATAAGTGTTTAAACAGTCAACGATTTTTTCAAAGCGAATCCCTTGCAGGGGCAATCAAAACCGGGCCCTCTATATCCTGATTCTTCATTACTGCATGGAATATGTTGAGTGTTTTTCTTCTTCTTTGATCGGGTGGCCGTAATAAATTGCCAGTTGTTTGGTATCTAAATCAAATACACAGGTCACCAGGGTTGCGATATCATCCGGTGGTTGGGCGGTACGGAAAATTGGATATTCCGGATTCTGCTGATCTATAAGAACGTTGAGAATGTCTAATTTGCTGAATGTATCCATCCTGTTAATAAGCGATTTTGCGCGTTTGACTCGAAGCCGGCTGGAGGGTCCAATGATTTGCTCGATACCATTGAGGTCTATGTAGTGGTTGGCGCGAAAATCCGTTCCTTTTATTTCAGTCACGATGTGCTGGCGCGGTGAAACCTCCACGTTTACGATGCGCCGCTGCTTTACGGATCCGATGGTATAATTAAATCCGGCTGCACGGTCGGGAGGCGTAATGCGGTCGATGGCATCTTCGATGGATTGGGATTCCAAGAGACTTCGCGAGATGAAATGTCTTCCGACTCCTACCTCAATATTACGGGGCTGGACGTCGTTGTTGCAGAAGCACATACCCTCACTGTTAAATCCAAAGGCGTTTCCACAAAGAAATCCGGGATATGAAAATGCGGTAAAGGATGGTCTGTCCGGTAGATGAACATCCACGACATAGATGCCGTCTTTGAAAAGCGCTAAACCATCTTCGTTATGCCCAAAAGCGGCATATTCGTCCGTTACAACGGACACCGTTGAGCATCCCTGGCCTGTCGATGATTTTGTGTACGACCGGTATTCTCCTCGCATATTAATCAGAAAGATCTCTTCAAAAGGTCTTCCAGATCCTTCGGCTATTCCTTCAATTTCAGAAATATAATCGGGATATGATTTCCGATGCAGTGAAAACAGCTGGCGGAATAGTTTCCGGCCTTCAGGACTTTTATGAAAGGGAAGGAACTCGTTTTGCAATGCCGGATTTTCGACCATTGCCCGACAAATTTCATCTGAAAATCGTTGGCCGATTGAAAAACCGATTTCATAGTGAGATCCTATCGTTTGAAAGTGTTTCATTTCGTATCTTCCTTTATTATATTCATAACCGACACCGGATCCCTCGTCAACAGTGAAACGGCAGTCTTGATTTCTTTTCAAAAGCCATTAGCTTTTTTACGATATATATTCTATTTTCGGATGGAGACCATTAAAATGAGCAACGAAGACTCCGAATTCCAGGAAGGAGTTGCAAGTGAGAGTGAGGAGAAAATTGAAGAGCCACCGATGTATAAGGTGCTGTTGCACAATGACGACTATACCACCAAAGAGTTCGTGGTCGGTATATTGATGACGTTTTTTGATAAATCCATTGAGGAAGCGACCCGTTTGATGTGGCATATTCATAAAAATGGGGTTGGTGTCTGCGGTGTTTATATTTGTGAGGTAGCTGAAACAAAAGTGAACCAAGTAAACGTTGTCTCCCGCGAGAATGGTTTTCCTCTCAAAACCACCATGGAACCAGACGACTGACGTAACGTGTATGCCCTGTCAATCCTGTCGAAATTAAAGAATCAATCTTTTCCCGTGAGTTTATCAATACTGGCAATCTGTACACAGATGGCTAACAATTCCATGGCCGCTTCCACCTGGTCAATCGGCGGAAAAGTGGGAGCGATTCTGATATTACGATCTTTGGGATCTGTCTGATAAGGGAACGTGGCACCGGCCGGTGTAAGCCTAACACCTGCTTTAGAGGCCATGGCAACTACGCTTTTCGCACAACCATCCAGAGTGTTTAAACTGACAAAATATCCTCCCTTCGGTCGACTCCAATTTGCAATATTCTTATCACCCAATTCGCTCCCTAAAATACGCTGAACTGTTTCAAACTTGGGTCTGAGAATTGCAGCGTGTCTTTTCATATGGTCCTCAATGTTATCCATGCTTTTGAAAAAGCGCACATGACGGAGTTGATTCAATTTGTCCGGACCGATTGTTTGTACCCCAAGTTGTTTTTTTATAAACGCCATATTCTTTGAACTGCTCGCCATCGTCGCCACCCCGGCTCCTGGAAGAGAGATTTTTGAGGTGGAAGCAAAAATAAAGACCCTTTCCGCGTTCCCGGCTTTCTTGCAGGAAGCAAGGATATCTTCCAACTGATCCGGTCTATCCGTCAAATGATGAACCGTATAGGCGTTATCCCAGAATATGCGGAAATCCGTGGCCTTGGTCTCCATTTGCGACAAGCGTTCTACAATGTCATCGGCAACCGTCATCCCAGTGGGGTTGCTGTACTTCGGGACACACCAAATTCCCTTGATGGATTCGTCTTTTGCCACCAGGGTTTCGATGTGGTCCATATCCGGTCCGTTTTCGTCTAATGCTATGGGGATCATTTGGATGTTGAGATATTCGCAGATACTGAAATGCCGGTCATAGCCGGGAGTTGGGCATAGAAACTTAATTTCCGGCAATTTTCCCCAAGGAATTTGACGATCCACCGTGCCATGAAGCATGGCTCTCACCAACGTATCGTACATCAATGACAAGCTGGAATTTCCATCCACAATGAGTTCATCCGGTTCGACCTCAAGATATTCGGCAAAAAGCTGCTTTGCTTCGGGAATGCCATCCAGACCGCCATAATTTCGATAATCGGTGCCTTCGTCGGATTTAAAGTTACGCGTATTGACACAATCCAGCATTTCCAAGGAGAGGTCCAACTGCTCGGTACAGGGTTTTCCTCGTGTCATATCGAGTGTCAGCTTTTTAGATTGAAATTCCTGATACCGTTTTAACAACCGAGCTCGGTGGTTCTTCAGTTCGTTTTTTTCCATCTTCAAAAAATCGTTCATCTTTATTTGTCCCTTCTCAAAATCGAGATGATTTTTCCTCTAAAAACGGTTGACCCTTTTGACAATATCTTTTAACAAATTCAATCGAAATCTTAAAGACACAATACACTCTATAAACAAGGAGAATTCACATGACATACGATTTGTTACTGAAAGGCGGTACACTCATCGATCCGGCCGAAGCCATTCATAGTGTCAAAGATATCGGGTTCAAGGAGGGTATCGTCACCGATATCGGTGACAACCTTTCAGATCAGGAAGCTGCGGAAGTCCTTGATTGCACTGAACAGTTTGTATCTCCCGGGTGGATCGATTTTCATGTCCATGTTTTCTGGGGGTGCAGCCATTATGGTATCGAACCGGATCCGTATTGTATTGCCAAGGGTGTCACCACGGCTGTGGATGCCGGATCGGCCGGTGCCGACACATTTGATGGGTTTCGCAAGTATGTGATGGAGAAAAGTGATACCCGTCTCTTTGCATTTCTACACATTTCATCCCAAGGGTTGCTTTCAAAAGGTATTGGCGAGTTGGAGCATATGGAATATGCCAATATATCCAAAGCGGTTGAGATGATCCAAAAATATCCCGATCTTATGTTAGGCGTGAAGGTACGGCTCACCAATAACCTCGTGATTCCCTCAGCCGGTCTTCGTCCCTTGTATCTGGCCAGAGAAGCTGCAGACAGTGTTCGATTGCCGATGATGGTGCACCCTCAAAATGCCTGGTGCGAAAGCCTCGATGATATTTTGGCGGTGATGCGAAAAGGCGATGTGCTCACCCACTGTTTCCACGGATTTGCATGCGGCTTACTGGATGATAGCGGCAATCTACGACCATCTGTCCAAGATGCCATGGAACAGGGCGTCATTTTTGATGTGGGGCACGGGCAGGGCAGTTTTAAATGGGAAGTCGCAGAGCGAGCTATTGAGAAAGGTCTTCTACCATTTACAATATCGAGTGATTTACACATCTATAATGTGGATGGTCCTGTATTTGACCTTGCCACCACTTTGAGCAAATTTCTCTATCTTGGAATGTCCCTGGATGATGTACTCGCCAGAGCCACCCAGCATCCAGCTCAGATTCTCGGAAAATCCGACCAGATTGGGAGCTTAAAAATCGGAGCCTGCGGGGATGCGGTGGTGTTTAATTTGGAATCAGGATCGTTTGATTTTGTGGATGCCCACGGCCAGCGTCGCACTGCGGAGAAACGGCTGACACCAATGAACGTTATCCGGGCAGGGAAGGTATATCGTTGAAATATCTCCGGTTTCTATCGATCATTCACCCCCTGTACCACCTAAATACGCTTCTTGCATCATTTTATTGTTGAGAAGGTTTGTGGCGGTATCTGCTAATACAATGGTACCGGTTTGAAGTACGTATCCTCGATCGGCTATGGATAGCGCCATGTTTGCATTTTGCTCCACCATGAATATGGTTGTCCCTTTTCGATGCACCTCCTGAATCAGTTCAAACTGCTGATCCACCAGGCGCGGAGAAAGTCCCATGGAAGGTTCGTCCATTAGCAGGATTTCAGGATTCGAGAGCAAGGCCCGCGCCATGGCAAGCATTTGTTGCTCTCCGCCGCTAAGCGTTATGCCGATTTGGTGGAGGCGATCTTTGAGCATTGGAAAGAGGTCAAATATCCGATCCATATCTTTTTTGATTTGCGCCTTATCTTTCCGGAGGTAGGCTCCCATTTCTAAATTTTCAAGCACCGTCAATCTCGGAAATATCCGTCTGTTTTCCGGTACAATGGCGACCCCTTTGGAAATGATGTGTTTCGTTGGAATTCTTTCTATTCTTTCACCTTTGAGGCGAATCGTGCCTTTTTTCGGTTTGCAGACCCCCAGTATCGTTTTGAGTGTCGTGGATTTGCCGGATGCGTTACCCCCCAAAAGACACACCAGTTCTCCTTTTCGCAATTCGATGTTGATATCATGTAACACCTGGATATTTCCGTAAAAGGTGTCGATGTTTTTAAGCACTAAAATCGGGTCTCTCATCGTCGATTCTTTACTAATGTCGCTTTCGTCCCAAGTAGGCTTCGATGACCTGTTCATCTTTTACCACATCATCATAACTTCCGTCGGCGATCTTTAACCCATAATCGAGTGCGATGACACGGTCAGAGATTGCTTTTACGACACTCAGTTTATGCTCGATCAATACGATCGTATAACCACGGATATCCCTGAGTCGCTTGATAAAATCCGTTATCTCTTCGGTTTCCTGTGGATTCATGCCGGCTGACGGTTCGTCTAATAATAATATATTTGCATCGGTGGACAGTGCCCGCGCCATCTCAAGCCGTCTGCGGTTGGCATAGGATAAGAATATCGCCTGTTGATCCAATCGATACCCCGTAAGCCGGGCTCCAAATAGGTTGAGTACTTGTTTTACTTTGATTTCTGTGTGGGTTTCTTCCTGACAATGGCGGGGTAAATGAAATAGAATCGACAGCAGATTGGCTTTGGTTCGGCAGAATTGTGACGCCCTGGCGTTATCCAGTACGGTCATCTTGTTAAACAATCTGAGATTTTGAAACGTTCGCGCGATTCCTGCCTTAACAATCTGATGCGGCTTAAAACCGGTTATATCTTTTCCTTCGTGAATAACGTTTCCGGAAGTGGGCGGATAAATGCCGGAAATCAGATTAAACACGGTCGTCTTACCCGCGCCATTGGGACCGATGATGCTTAAAATCTCTTTTTCATAGACCTTAAAACTGAGCTGATTGACTGCCGTTATGCCCCCAAATGAACGTGTAATATTATTGATTTCAAGTACAACGGTATCTCCCTTCTCAAAGCGGTTCTGTTCGTTTCGTTCGAAATCCGACTGCTGCGTATAATAAAGCGCGCTGGAGGATTTCAAAATACCAGTTTCATCTTTATCCGATTTGTCTGGTCGCAGTCTTTTTTTGATAAAAATCCCGGTTTCTCCCATAATACCTTGGGGCCTTAGCGCCATTAAAACGATGAGAATGAGGCCGAATAACATCATTCGGTACGCGCCATATTCCCTTAAAAATTCAGGTAGTATGGAGAGACTAAGCGCTCCGAGAATAACACCGAAAATATTGCCGAGCCCCCCCAGGATTACCATACAGTAGATGATGACAAGTTGTGGAAAGTCAAAATTGTTGGGGAATACAGAGTCCTGAAATGAAGCAAATATGGCACCGGTTCCACCTGCAATGAATGCCCCGACAGCAAAGGCTTGTAATTTCATCCAACTGGTGCTGACTCCCATGGCTTCTGCCGCGAGCTCATCTTCCCGGATTGCTTGCCAACCTCTCCCATATCGGGATTCTTTGATCCGAAAGCATCCGAAGATAACCATAACGGTAGATACCCAAATTAAGTAGGAATAGGCGAGCGGTGATACGAGTCTGAATCCGAAGATATTGATGGGATCGAAATTGTAGATGCCGTTTACCCCTCCGGTGATGTTAACCGGGCGATCTAAGTTTAGCAGCAGAAGTTTAAAGATCTGGGCGAAAGCCAGGGTAACGATGGCAAGATAGTCCCCTTTTAGCCGGATGGTTGTCGAACCCAGCGCAAACCCGAATCCCATGGAAATGAGGGCAGCCACTGGAAGCACGAGTAAAAATGGCAGATGAATTTCAAAATGGTTAGAAGACAAAAAAGCGAAGATGTATCCACCGATGCCAAAAAATGCGATATATGCTAAATCCAGCAAACCGGCAAATCCGGCCACCACGTTTAGACCGAGGGCAAGCATAATATATAGACCTGCCATGGAATAGATCCTCAGCCAGTAGCTGTTCGGCATTAGATACGGTGCGAGGATAAGTATAATTCCGATAAACCCGTAGGTGAGCAGACGGTGATTTAGACGGGGTGTGATGTTGGATACGGCTTCCATTAAACCTTCTCTGGCATTTTTTCTCCCATCAACCCCCAGGGTCTGAAAATGAGAACTGCAATGAGAATTAAAAAGGCAACCACATCCTTATAGGCGGTGGGGAAAAAGGTGACTGCCAAAGATTCGGCAACACCAAGGATGATTCCACCGAACATGGCACCCGGAATACTTCCGATGCCTCCCAGTACAGCAGCGGTAAAGCCTTTGAGACCCGCCTGAAACCCCACATAATAATCGACCTGTGTAAACAAAAGCCCCACTAAGGTGCCGGCGGCTCCACCCAGAGCCGAACCGATGATAAACACCAGAACAATGATCCGGTCCACATCCACCCCCATATAAGTCGCTGCTTCAATATCCTGGGCGGTGGCTCGCATGGCTTTACCGGCTTTTGTCCGTTTTATCATCAGACTTAAAAAGGCCATCAGCAAGAAAGAGACGGCCATTACCAGCAATCTTGAAAAAGATATCACCACCTCTCCAATTTGAAACACACGCAGGCTTTCTGAAATCAAGGAAGAGACGTGAAATACGCGGGCTTTTGCCCCTTGGAACGTGAGGATGGTATTTTGTAGAAATATGGAAACACCCAACGCGCTGAGGAGCAGATTCATTCGAGGTGCTCTGCGTAAAGGGCGATACGCAAATCGTTCGATGGTGATACCTAACATTGCGGTCATTCCCATGGCGACGACAATCATGAGCGATATGACCAGAACGGCATTCATAATGGGAACATTGTTTCGGCTCAGCAAGTGAAGAACCCACCAACCGGTGAATCCTCCGATCATGTAAATTTCACCATGAGCGAAATTGAGCATCCCCAAAATGCCGTAGACCATCGTATAGCCAATGGCGATGAGTGAGTAGATGCCGCCAAGGGTCAGTCCATTGATAAGTTGCTGAGGGAGTTGTTGAAGATAAACGTCCATAATGTCAGACTAACCGCTGTACCTGTTTGCGACTTATTTGGAGTGATGCCGCTTGAAGCCAATGGAATTCATGTGCAGGTTTTCTCTCAAGGGCAGATAATAAAAAAGGTTCTATCCGGGTGTTTTCGATAGAACCTTTATGTTTCAGATCTTTATTTTCCGGTCATCACGGTCAACTGCTTAAAGTCTTTGCCGGCCACTTGGAAGAAATAGGTCGCACCGCCCTCAAGATCCCCTTTTTTATCAAAGCTTATGGGAAATCCCAAAATTCCCTTGTAGTCGCGAGTCTGCGACACATATTTGATCACTTCTTTTCGAGAGATATCTCCGTCTTTCGCGGCTTCATTAATAGCTGTGAGCAAAATATTCATGGCCTCGTAAGCCGGTGGACCAAACCCACTCAAAGATCCGAATTTACTTTCATACTTTTTTATGTAGTTTGAAGCTTCCGGAATCGCAAAGATATCCGGAGCAAAATGATATACATAGGCGCCTTCTGCAGCACCTTCTGAGGCTTCGATAAAATCTATTTTGTCTCGAGCGCCCTCTGTGCCGAAAAAAGCGGCCTTAATACCCAACTCTTTTGCTTGGCGAACACCAATGGCTTGATCCGGGGCAGTGGTAGCGATGAAAAACAGTACCTCCGGATTGTAGGCCTTTATTTTAGTCAGCACGGCAGAATAGTCTTTCGCCCCGGCAACGATGGTATCCTGTATAATATCCTGGATTCCTAGCGTTTTGAGACCCTTGATGGTTTCGGTCGCCATGTTTTCGCAATAGGCGACCTTCTCGTTAAGAATCGCAATCCGGCTGGCTTTAAGGTAGTTTTTTATAAAAAGCGCACTATTATAGCCATGGGCATCGTTTCGGGCATTCACCCTGAAGAAATGCTTGTAACCCGACTCTGTGAGTTCGGGTTTTGAGGCGGCTGTCGTGATGCAGGCGAGATTGTTGTTTCCGTAGGTCTTTAAAGTTGCCTGTGCGATGTGGCTTACCGGCGGGCCGATAACACCGTACATCCATTTATCAGCCACAAATTTCTGGGAAACATTGATCCCTTGAGCCGGATCCAGCGCATCGTCACCCATGACGTGTTCGATTTTTACCCCGCCGATTCCTCCTCGTTCATTCCACTCATCGACTGCAATTTGAGCAGAGTTAAAAATCTCCATACAGGGAGCGGCGGCATCCCCAGTGAATGATCCTGCATTGCCGACGCGAATACCTTTGGATACATCTGCAGCCTGGAAATGCGTTGGAAAGAAAATAACAAGAAAAAACAAAAGAAATATCGATCGCGGCTTTCTCATCGTGCCCTCCCATTACGTTGTTAAAATCATTGGTGAAAACTTACTATTGATTTCATATTATAGGCCGATCGCAAAGTCAACGCTTGGAAACCAGTCGGATGTAGATCACGGTTGTTGGTAAACTGTGGTTTTCAGTACTGCTTTCGGGTGTCGGGTTTCAGGTGTCAGCGCCGCCGCTGGCGTGAAAAGCGGCCAGTTTAATCGAAAAAGAAACTCCAGCATGACAAATGTCGAATGTCGATTGATCCGCCGAGGCGGATCAATCATCATCCGTCATTCCATGAAGTTTCATACCAGGTTTCCGTTTTTACATTCTTTGCTCCTGAAACTCCTGACACCCGACACCCGAAACCGGACACCGATAACTTGAACCAACCGCCTTTAATTACACCCCCCTTGATCATTACGTTTTTCCGGCTGGCCATGCCGCGGGCTTTTATCCTTGACTCATATGGTCATAGAATCCTATAATACTTTATCTTTTTTGCCCTTTCCGTGTCATTCCTGCTCCACAATGCGTGAAGGATGGGAATCCACGCAACTAAAAAAACAACTCCTCCGATCGCTGTTTAAGTTCGTGGATATGTTTTGTAGAATTGACAGGCAGAAAGCGACAGGTATCGACCGAATGCGAGGTAAACCGTGTATACGCTTAAGATTTCCGTAGATAGAATCGACGGTTACTGCAACCAGCCCATGTTGGTGGGAGATAGTTTTACGGTTGAAGGCGGAAAAATCAAAATTCCTGACGGCAAGCATATCTGCATGTGGGCGCTGCAAAGTATGATGCCTATTTTTCCGTTGCTTCAACGAGCAGAATCAAAGAAAGGGGATTGGACCAGCAAAGCCGGTCAAACGTTTGTGTGCCCGGATCCCAAAGGCTTGGTTCACTATCGAATTGAAAGGGTTAAAGCCGATGATAACGCTTGATCTATCCAGGTGTTCCGGATGCCGTCGTTGCGAAGTCAATTGCTCCTTTTTTCATTCGGGAAAAATATCTCGTAACAGCGCCCGTATAAAGGTGGTTCAAATCGAGGAACTGGGAATCGATTTTCCGGTTGTTTGCCAGCAGTGTAAAGAACGGTACTGCGTCAAATGTCCTGAATCTGCCATTGAAATCGGACCGTTGGGTCAGGTGGTTGTATCCCCCACGTTGTGCACGGCCTGCGGAATCTGTGAGAAGCACTGCCCCATCGGTGCCGTTGAACTGTATGACGACATTCCCTTTGTCTGTGATTTGTGTGGTGGGGACCCTCGATGTGTCAAGGAATGTACGCTGGACGCCATTTACTATGACCCAAAAGTTATCGAATCGGTCAGTGTAAAGCCCTATAAAAAGGACAGTAAAGGACTTACACCGGAAGAAAAGCGGCTGCGGTATGCCAGGGCTTTAGCGCATGCGTTAAGAGCTCGGTGGGTGGCGGAAAGGAGCGGGTAGGTGCTTTACGGCTACGGTGGTCACATATTGAGAGTGGATCTAACCTCCGGTACCATCCGGCGAGAAAAGACGGACCCCCGGTATATGCTCGATGTTATCGGGGGACGCGGTTTGAACTCGTTTCGACTCTATGAAGAGCTGAAAAAGGATGTGGATCCTCTTTCTCCGGAAAATCTGCTTCTCATCGGCGTGGGCCCCCTGACAGGCACGTTGCTGACCGCCTCTGCTTATATGACGATTTCCGGGAAGTCACCCCTTACCGGTATTCTTGGCGATTCTGCGGCCGGCGGCCATTTCGGACCTGAGCTTAAATTCGCGGGTTATGATCAAGTTATCATCACCGGACGATCCAAAGGGCCCTGCTATCTTGTGATTGCAGATGATCATATT
>JAHEHB010000515.1 GCA_024644775.1 Deltaproteobacteria bacterium | reverse complement strand
TTGATGGCTTTATTGGCATCACCGGCCGAACCTGCGATTGGGGGATGGCCCGTAAATTGGTGGAGAATACCCGCATCCCTGTCATTCTGGCAGGCGGAATATCACCGAACAACGTCAAAAGGGGGCTATCGGTGGTCAGACCGACCGGCGTCGACAGCTGTACCGGCACCAATGCAATCGACGACCGCGGCCATTCGATCCGGTTTAAGAAAGATCCTGAAAAAGTAAAAGGCCTGGTCGAATCCGTCCGTCGGTCTCAACGATGAGATCACGTTTGGTACCAGCAAAAAGACTGTGTTCCCGCCAGACCATATGAACTGATTTACTAATGAGTAAAGGAGAACCGCATCTATGTTGGATAGTTCAAACCTTAGGAAAGGCCTTAAACTTGAAATCGACGGTGAACCTTACGTCATTGTTCAGTTCGATTTTGTCAAACCCGGAAAAGGACAGGCCCTCTACAAATGCCGGTTGAAAAATATGATCACCGGTGCCCAATTTGACCGCACCTACCGGTCGGGAGAAAAATTCAACGAAGCCAACCTGGAAGAAGTTGAAATGGAGTACCTTTATTACGACGGAGAACATTACTGTTTCATGAACACCTCGACATACGAACAAGACATGTTGAGCGCGGACCAGGTTGGTGAGGCCAAGAATCTCTTAAAAGAGAATACGGTCTGCAGTGTCCTGCTTTTCGACCGTAAAGCCATCGGCATTTCTCTGCCTTATTTCGTTGAATTGAAGATCGTTAAGGCTGACCCTTGGGCCAAGGGAGACACAGCATCGGGAGACAGCAAGCCGGCCACCCTTGAAACGGGATATGAAATTCAGGTTCCGCCGTTTGTCGACGAGGGGGAGACCGTCAAGATCGACACGCGAACCGGTAATTATGTCGAGCGAGTGAAGAAATGACTTTTTAATGAAAAGGTCACAGGGGTGGTTGTGTTGAATTTCAAAACCGCTGCCCCGATGACGGTTTTTTGCTTTTCAAAAACGCTCGTGCTTATACCTTTTGCAGGCTATTTAGATCATTTTTTCCGCAATTCGATGTCGCCGAAATAGGAAACGGAGGATTCACCGGTGTTATCAGCGTCGTTGGCGATCGCAATGGCGGTGATGTGCGGCGGTTCACTCCGAAACGCTTGCAGATAGTCTTCATAAACGTTTCGCTGTTCTTCAATCCACGTATTGAGTCGATGAGTGCCGCTCTGCAGAACGAACATCATCGTTCGGTTTGTGTATGCATTGGGAATCACCGATCCAACGGGAGAACGATTGGCCCAGATATAGTTGATAGCGGACGTTGGTGGATATTCTCCATAGATCAAACGGGCAGCCTGATATTGCATACTTTCCCATACACTGAGTTTATCCGGCTGATATTCGAAGATGACATAGAGCCGGGCCGCATAGTCATCGCCATCCTTCCGGCTCGCATCCCCCTTCACGTAAATACCGTTTGTTTTCCAGCGCCATTTGATTATCGGAAACTCTCGTGGATCAATATAAACCTTTTTCATGAGAGCGGCATAAGAGGAATGGCTTTCAGCACGGAGCACGACGGTACCGGACTCCTTGACGAGTGAATAGGTGGTGGTTTTGGGGATGGCTTTGAAAGTTCGCATTTCCCAGCCCGGTGGATTCTGCGGGCCCTCCTCTGCGGCAGAAAATTTGCCGACTTCCAGGACGGTTTCTGCTTTCACAATGGCGGGCAGGTTTATTGATGCTAAACAAATAATCGTAAATATCAAGAGTGTTCTCAACCCGAAAATATCATTAAATCTTTTCAGAGGATGATGCGATCGCGAGCGTATTTTTTGATAATTAAGCATTGGATTTATGAATCGAATGTAAATTTGGTAAAGTTAAATAAGTGACAAACCAAGCGATGATTTCATCTCAGGGATGTTTGCGGAAATTCTCCATGGGAGCCTGTCGATATCTCTTCAGAAAAAAATTAACTTACTTTTCCAGAAAATCAATCAATTGAAGCAGGTCGGTTATGACCATATCTGCAATATGCCCCCGACACCTGACATCATCCTTCCGCAAGCGCAAAGACCGGGCATCCCCGGCAAATAAAGCCGTTTGAATACCAACCGCATGCGCAGGCACAATGTCGTTGAGCATGTCATTGCCCACATATAGAGTTGATGAGCGCGGGACTCCCTTTTGATCCAGACGTTCGCCCAATATCTCAAACAGTACAGCTGAAGGTTTGGCCCGACCGATCCGGAAAGAAAACACGATAAGATCCGGGTCGAACCCGAGGGCGACCAATTCAGCGTTAAAAAAATATTCGAACAGAATCGGGGTGTAAAATTGGGCATTTGATATAATCCCCATTATTATACCGGAGCGTTTGCAGATCGAAAGCAGGTCTTCGACATGGGGCATGGGATAGACCGGATTAAGGATCAGCTCGATTTCCAGGGCAAAGTGGTGAAGGTCCCAAGGTTGGTTTGATCCCAGTACTTTCCGCCATATGTGGATGACATCCACTTCGGGATAGTCGATGCCATTTCTTTGCATAAACTTGTGTTCGTATTCGATGGCACGAAAAAAGTCACCAAGCAACTGCTTCGGTGATCTGCTAATCCGGTACCGTTGGAGCAAATCGTCTAACCGTACCCAATTGAAATGATTCTTTTTAGTCGTACCGATGTCACCCGAACCGCTAATAAAAAGAGTTCCGTAAATATCGAACACTAAGCAGCCGATCTTTTCCCTCGGCTCTCCATACGGGTCACATCCACTGGGAATGGGCTCAAGGGGTACAAGGCTTTTGAGCCAGCGGTCACGATTCCACATAGTCGCACCATTTGAGCAGGCTGAAGTTAGACGGCTCCAAAAAGTAGTCCAGTAGAGGTATGTGGCTCAAGCGATGGGAGACTTTGATTTTTGTGACCCGGTCATAAATCCGTCGAAGCCTTTGTCGGTAAATGTCGGTATTATATCCTGCGGAAACCGCCCGGCGATTGATTTCAACCAGGCGATTCTGATGAAATACGTTGCCGGGTTCAGCGAGAAATGGGTTGATACGAACCAACTCTTTTGCGGTTGATCGATCCGCAACGATGCGGTCAATAACGCGCTTTTGGTAGGTTTCGCCCAGTAAACCAAAATCAACCCGGTTCCCGATTGTAACAGACGAAAATGCGCGATCGATGTCATCCGGATCGGTTGAAATGCCAAAATAACGCATGACATTGCGCATACAAGTTTTCCAGTGGTAACTAAGAGAATCTCTGGGAAGCCAGTCCAGTGCTATAAGCAACTGTGAATACAAATGGTCGAGAACGATTCCATTATCTTCGAAATCCCTACAGATGTCGGGGAGTTTACGCCCCCAGAGAAGTTTACCAGCGAGCCACGGCTCCAAGAACGAGAATCCGAATCCTTCGGCGATACTCGTCGTTAAAAGAAACCGCGCGTTTTGAACGAGCCGACCGAAATCCTGCTTCAGCCCCGCATCAAAAACAACGTTAAGCTTGTTTGCTTTTACAAATTGAATCCACCCTTCATATGCCTTGACATCCACGGGACTGCTCGGAGGCAAGGTAATAACGAGTGTCTTTGAATTTTGAAAAAAAAGAGACAACAGAATAGCTTCTCCTATATTCTTCCTTCGAATGGCCCGCACAGGATATAAA
>JAHEHB010000514.1 GCA_024644775.1 Deltaproteobacteria bacterium | reverse complement strand
CACATCGGTTGCCACGGAATCCCCGGAAGCCAAAATGATGCCCGGGTTGACTGCTAAGCCGATGGCAGGCCCTCCGCTCACAAAAGAGATTCGGCCGTCCATGATGATGAGATCCGGTTGGACCGGTACGGCCATTTCCACGGATCGTTGGGATACAAACATATTGTTGTCGGAATGAAGCACAAATCGGTCGTATAGGTGGGTGAGACCCACACCTAATTTGAGGCTCATGGAAAAGCCTGCCACATAATGGGTCTTCATGGTGGGCAGGTAAATGATTTTATCGAATTCTTCCAATTCCTTGGGATAGGCAATTTCGTTTAGGTAGTGTCCATCGATGATCACATCGGCATACTCACTCTTATCCAAATCAAGAAGGGGAACGTCCATTTCTTCCATCTTGGCGGTGAGTCCCATGTTGTTGAACACTTTTTCGGTCGGAACCCAGACGCGCCCCGATCCTTCACCAACTGAAATTTTAGAATATCCATGTTCCTGAAGCAGATCGATGACAGCCTCAAGAAAATCGAGCGCCGTTGAACCAGGGGGTGGATCATCACTGTTGAAATTCGGTTTGATAAAAATGCGATCCTGGGGATTAAATCCTTTTTCGAACCCACCGATCAGTTCGACCGTTTTTTGTATATCGCTTTTAACGTCCGATTGAGCAGTGGTGAAAGAGACCAACGACGTGCCGTTTTTAACAAACGGATTGGATCTTCGGTGACGAAGGTTCATTTTTCCGGATACTTCCTTTTTCGCAAGAAGTGGATAGTCTTTGGGTCGAATCTCGGATAGGTGGGTCTGATATTCTTCCCTGTGAAAATTGACGTCTTCGGGTTTGAATTTCAACATAATGTTAATACCTCCCTTGTAGTTATCGCGCTTACAGCCTTTCAACTTTGAGCATATTTTTTCGGAGCTATAAACCAAAAAAAGTATGGTAGTTTTCCATCTTACTCACCCCACCCAACCTCCCCCGTCCATGGGAAGGAGCTAAAACTTTCCTCCCTACGCGGGAGGGATTGAGGGAGGGGATAAAATAGATTTTAACTTTGTTTTGGTTGCAGAACCGTATTTTAAAGAAATCGTTTTAACTTATTTTAAAGCAGAAACAATCGCACGGGCGCCATCCAATAACATCTTTGAATCACAACTCACCGTCAGGTATTTCACCCCTAAATCTATCCATTTCTGCGCTCTCTCCGGTGTGTCTGCAAACGTACCGATGGCAACTCCCTTCTCGCTCGCTTTTGCAATCACCGATTCCATTTTCTCGAGTACGGCCGGGTTTTCCACCTTCCCCGGAATGCCTAAAGATTGAGAAAGATCATAAGGGCCCAAGAAGATAACGTCGACGCCGGGCTCGGAGATGATCTCATCAATATGATCGACACCTTCAACCCCTTCCACCTGAACAATCATGATGACATTTTCATTCGCCCATTTCATGCAGGCGCCAAAGGCATCGGGATCATAACCGGTGGCCCGCGTGAAGGGATTCATGCCTCTGTTGCCGAGGGGATGATACTTTGCGGCGGAAACGGCATTTTTTACATCCTTTGCATTGCACACAAACGGAATCTGAACACCCAGCGCACCGGCTTCCAGCGGCCCCAAAATGAGTTGACCGGTGTTTTCTTTTACCCTTACGATGGGTACGATGTCGTTTAAATTTGCCGTTATTACAAGCGTTTTTACGGTTTCAGCTGAAAATGTTCCGTGCTCTAGATCTATTACCACAAAATCAAATCCTGCCTTGGCGAGAATTTCAATGCCTGCGGTATCGTAGAATTGCAGAAATGTACCCAGCACAAATTTTCTATCAAACAACCATTTCTCTTTATGCCATCCTTTAATCATTCCTTCCTCCATTATTCTACTATTCCATTTGGAAGGCGAAGCGCCTCGTTCAATTGATTGCCATTCATTTGCCCGGGCTGTCAAGAGATAAAATACAATCCATTTTCTCTTGACATGCCGGGGTATTAATGAAAAACTTTCAGATTAAATTGTAAATAAAATTCTATATTCTAATAGTATAACCAACGACTACTAATTCCGAGGTAAAATATGACCGATAATATATCGAAAACCGATTCCCAATTTTTATTGGGCAATGAAGCCATTGCCCGATCAGCTCTCGAGTCCGGAATTCATTTTGTTGCCGGATATCCCGGAACCCCTTCCTCTGAGATTATCCAGACAGTTGTTCGAGAAGCCAAGGATATGAACATTCATGTGGAGTGGTCCATCAATGAAAAAGTCGCTTGCGAGGGCGCCGCCGCCGCGGCCTTTGCAGGTTTGAGTTCTTTGGCATCCATGAAAAATGCCGGCCTGAGTGTTGCCCTTGATTTCTTAATCCATCTAAGTATGACCGGCCTTGGCGACAATGGCGGCTCAATGGTGGTCGTCGTTTGTGATGATCCAAATGGTCATTCCAGCGGAGATGAGACAGACTCCCGTTGGTTGTCTCGGTTCAGCTACGCCCCGCTGCTGGAACCGACCACCATTCCCGAGGCAAAAGCCCTCATAAAATGGGCCTATGAGCTTTCCAGCGAATTTGATTGTCACGTCATGGTTCGCAGTTATACGCGGCTTTCCCATGCCAGTAGTTTAATCGAGTTGGGAGAATTAAAACAACGAGAGGTGCAAGCGCGCACCGACAGCAGTGCGTCCATCAGCCCCTATCTTGCCATACTAAAACACGAAGCGGTCCTTGAGCGTCTGGCTAAACTTAGAGACGTTTTTGAAACTTCAGAATATAACTGGTACGAGGGGCCGGATAATCCTGAATTGATCATCATCAGCGGCGGCAGCGGCTATTTATGTGCCCGGGACGCAGTAGAATCTGCCGGTGTTCAAGATTCCGTGGGAATCCTTAAGTTATCGACCCTTTGGCCGTTTCCTAAAAAAATGATAGCAAAACACCTCGATAAAACCGATCAGTTTTTGATTGCCGAAGAAGTCGATCCCTATATTGAGATACACGTCAAGGAAGCGATGGCGGACACTCAATTAAACGGCAAAAAGATTTATGGCAAAGAGTCCGGACATATCCCTGCCTACGGAGAGATTACACCGGATAGAATCTCCAAGGCACTGGAAAAGATCGTAAAAGTCAAGCACAAAGCTAGATCAGAAGAATATGTAAAGGATCTTATCGAACAAGCCGATCCGTTGATGATTTCGCGCGGTCTTGCCTGGTGTCCCGGTTGTCCACACCGGGCAACTTTTTGGGCATTGGAAAAAGCTGTGAAGCAAGACAAGCGCAATGCGTATCTTACCGGTGACATCGGCTGCTACACACTCGATGTGTTTCCAGGTGGTAAATCCCAGCAAAACCTCCTTCACGCCATGGGATCAGGTTCCGGCCTTGCCTCAGGATTCGGCCAGCTCGAGCGATTTGGGTATCAACAGCCGGTTGTATCCGTCTGCGGGGATTCCACCTTTTTTCATGCGTCGATTCCGGCGGTCATTAATGCGGTGACAAACGGATCAAACTTAATTCAAATCGTATTAGACAACGAAGCGACCGCCATGACCGGATTCCAGTCGCATCCCGGCACCGGCACCAATGCGATGGGCCAAGCAGCCCCTAAGATTGATATTGAAACTTTATGCAAATCGTTGGGTTGTAAGGTAACCGTTGCCGAT
>JAHEHB010000513.1 GCA_024644775.1 Deltaproteobacteria bacterium | reverse complement strand
ATTTAAAAGCGGAACAAATTCCGCATTGATCAGCAAAATATCATCTTTTGCGTGATTGATGGTATAAATAAGCTGCTCCAGTGGTAGCCGAATATTAATCGTGTGAAGAACCGCTCCCATCATTGGTACGGCAAAAAAGCACTCCAGATATCGATGGCTGTCCCAGTCCATCATTGCCACTGTATCTCCCTGTTTTACACCGAGTTTTTCGAGGGTGTCGGCCAGCCGGGAAACCCGCTCCTCAAACGTCCGATACGTGTATCGTACCTTATCGCTGTAAACGATTTCCCGATCCGGTGAATAGATAAGCGGCAAGTTGAGCAGGTTTTTAATTAAAAGTGGATAGCCATAAGCTGATGGGGTTCGCTCAATAATTCTAATTGGCATTTTGGACTCCTATATTGTAAAGGTTGTAAGCAGGCAATTCACAAACAGAAAATTGAAAATATTCGTAGATCCGCTGGAAAATATGTAAGATAACGGGTAGAACTCTTTTTAATTGTATAATCAAATGCCGGTATTCTGTCAAGACAAGAGTAAGTAAAAGGAGGCGTCGTATGAGCATCAAAAAAGTGATGGTAGTGGGGTCGGGACTTATGGGAAGCGGTATCTGTCAAGTTTGCGCCCAGGCAGGCTTTGAGGTGTTTCTCAACGATATTTCCCAGGGTGCGTTAGAGAACGCACTCAAAAACATCTCCTGGTCCGTCGGCAAGTTCATCGAAAAAGGCAAATTAACGGAAAATATAAAAACGATTCTTGGAAGAATTACAACCGTACGGGATTTTCGTTCAGGTAAAGAAGTCGATTTGGCAATCGAAGCGGTTTTCGAAAAGATTGAATTGAAACGGGAAATATTTGAAAATCTTGATAAAGCATGCCGACCGGATGCCCTAATCGCCAGCAACACCTCTGCAATACCGATTACCGAACTGGCAGCGGTGACTCATCGCCCAGACAAAATTTTAGGCCTCCATTTCTTCAGCCCGGTCCCGATGATGCAAGCAGTTGAGGTGATCAAAGGGGTTTCCACGTCCGACGAAACGGCCCGGGCCGGCAGGGATTTTGTTATTAAGATCGGTAAGGAACCGATTATGGTAAATCGAGACGTGGCGGGCTTTGTTATTAACCGAATTAATTTACCGGCAAACATGGAGGCCATGCGACTTGTGGAAGAGGGTGTAGCCACGGTGGAAGATATCGATAAAGGGCTGCGCCTGGCATCCGGCAGAAAAATGGGGATTTTCGAAACCGGCGACATGGTGGGGCTGGATGTGACCTGCGGGGCATTGATGGCCATGTACCAGGAGACTGGAGATCCCCGCTGGTATCCTCCGTTGCTCTTGAGGCGTAAAGTAAAGGCCGGCCATCTGGGTCGGAAAACAGGCAAGGGATGGTATGAATATCTTCCAGATGGAAACCGAAAAGGATAGCGTGACACATGGGACATTTCAAGATCAATCAGAAAGATATCTTCTTTATTCTAAAAGATCAGCTTAACTATGGGTCACTGTGCACGCTGGCTCGTTATCGGGATCTGAACGAAAAAACACTGGATTTGTTGGTTAACGAGGCCATGGGGTTTGCAAAAGGCGTGGTGGATTCTCTGCAGGAAATTGGTGAAAAATGGGGTGTGAAATTCGAGGATGGAAAAATAACATGCCCTCACGAGTACAAAGCGGTTTTCAAGCAATATGGAAGAGACGGATGGATTGCAGCTGCCAGAGATCCCGGTTACGGGGGTCAGGGCTTTCCTCATATGATGCGGATTGTAATCAACGATTTTATGTACGGTGCATGCCAGGCGTTTAACATGGCCCCTAGCCTCACACATGGTGCCGCCCATCTTATCGAAAGCTTTGCAACAGACCATCTAAAGATGCGCTATGTGCCGAAGATGTTCGGGGGGAATTGGGCCGGGACCATGTGCCTCACAGAACCGGAAGCGGGTTCTAACCTCGCCAATATCCAGGCAACCGCCTATCGTAAAAAAGATCATTTCCTGATTAAAGGGTCTAAAATATTTGTCTCCTGGGGCGATCACGATCTCACCGAAAACATTATTCATTTACTACTGGCGCGGATTGAGGGAGCATCTGAGGGAATTAAAGGCATTTCGCTTTTTATCGTGCCCAAGATCCGGGTAAATTCGGATGGTTCCCTTGGCAACCCGAATGATGTCATGTGCAGCGGAGTAGAACAAAAGCTTGGCCTTCACGCTTCGCCGACGTGTGTTCTGGATTTTGGGTCCAACAATGCGTGTATCGGCTACCTCTGTGGGCAAGAAAATAAGGGGTTGCCCCACATGTTTCAGATGATGAATGCGGCTAGAATCAATACCGGTGTAAGTGGAATGGCGCTTGCCAGCACGGCTTACCTGAATGCACTGGCATATACAAAAGACCGCAAACAGGGAAAGGATATAGCGGGTAGAAAACAGGGGGATGTACCAATCATCGACCATCCGGATGTCCGGAGGATGCTCTTGTGGATGAAGGCCATAGTGGACGGGATGCGATCCATGATTTATTCGGGTGCCTATTGGTCGGACCTGGCCCTGGAGCTTTCGGATGGTGATGAAAAGATACATTATCAAAATTTGGTCGATTTTGTGACACCGATTATCAAAGCCTATTGTTCAGAAATGGGGTTTAGGGTGTGCGAAACGGCGATTCAGTGCCTCGGAGGGTACGGGTACTGCAAGGATTATCCGCTGGAACAGTATTTGAGAGACTCAAAAATCTTATCCCTGTACGAGGGAACCAACGGTATACAATCCTTGGATCTGATGGGCCGGAAACTGCGTATCAATGAGGGGGCGCCCTTTTTTTCCTTCAAGAGTGAGATCGAACAATTCTGCAAAACACACATGAATCATGCGTTATTGGGCGATAACATCCGTGCTTTGTTTGATGGTTTCGAAAGGTTGTGTAAAATGGCGACCGAACTCAAAGGACAAATGGCATCGGATCCCCTTCAATGGGCTGCCAATACATACCCGGCATTGCTCTGTTTCAGCGAGGTCATCATGTGCTGGCGTTTGCTGGATATGGCCATCATCGCGCACAAAGCCATGGCTGAAGGGGAAAAAAACGATTATTTCAGGGGAAAGATTCTCCAGGCAACCTATTTTACGAATATGACCTTACCGCAAACTCTGGCTCGCATTGAAACCTGCTTACATTCGGGGCGTGAAATTGTGGATATGCCGGTGGGGGCTTTCTAAAGTTATAACAAAAAGAAAGGAGGGTATCTGTGGCATACGACAATATTCTCATAGAAAAAGATGCACACATCGGTATCTTAACCATCAATCGACCAAAAGTACGCAATGCGCTGGATCCACAAACATTTGCGGAAATCCGTCAGTCAATCGGGGAGTTTCATTTTGATTCAGAAGTACGGTTGGTAATTATTACCGGAGCAGGAGGAAAAGCCTTTGCATCCGGAGCCGATATCCGGACATTGAAAGAACGCAACGCACTGGAAATATTAAAAAGTGAGGCTCAGGACGCACTCAACTCGATTGAAAATCTGGATAAACCGGTAATTGCCGCCATTGATGGATATGCTTTAGGGGGCGGGTGTGAACTTGCCATGGCATGCGATATCCGCATCGCCACCAGTCGATCGAAGCTGGGTCAACCTGAAGTGAACCTCGGGATTATTC
>JAHEHB010000512.1 GCA_024644775.1 Deltaproteobacteria bacterium | reverse complement strand
GGACACTTTCCACCGTTGGCCTTACGTTTACCGTATTTACCTATGCTGCAACATTCATTCAGCCGTTTTCCGGTTATATTGCCGATTCCTATGGACCCCGCAAAGTCGCGGTGGTTGCATCTCTTTTGACGGGACTCGGTCTCATACTCGCCTCTGCTGCAACGACGCCTGCGCTTCTTTACTTCTTCTATGGTCTCGGAGGGGTCGGTGTCGGTATTCTTTATGGTATTTCCACTGCATGCGCCATTAAGTGGTTTCCGGATCGGCGTGGTTTTGCCACCGGTATTGTCGTATTCGGATTCGGTGCGGGTACCGCAATATTTAACCTGTTTATTCAGGATCTACTGGAAGTAAACGGACTACAGACCACCTGGATATATTTAGGCGTGTTTATGTTGGTGTGTTTAACTCCCCTGTCACTGTTTTACAAATACCCGGACCAAACCCCCGCGGCTTCTAAAAGCTCGACCCAAACCACAAAAGACGATTCGCAGTATTACAAACCGGTCGATATGTTAAAGACCTACCAGTGGTATTTGATCTATTTTTCGTTCACGGTTACCGTGTCTATCGTATTGATGTTCGGGGCACAAATGAAAATGGTGGCCAAAGAATTTAAACTTCCGGAGAGTTACTTCAGCGTCTTATTGATTCTTTTTCCCCTCGGAAACGGATTAAGTCGAGTGGTGGCCGGATCGATTTCAGATAAAATCGGAAGAGAAAAGACAATGGTAATATTTTACACCCTCCTGGCACTGTCCATCTTTTGCTTTGTGGCTTTTGCGCACCTATCGCTGTTGTTCGTTGCCATCGTCTTTATCGCAGCGCTGTTGGGCGGTGCTCCCTTTGCATTGTATCCCGCAACGATCGGAGACTATTATGGATCACGATATTCAACCACAAACTATGGAATTACGTATACCGCAAAAGCGTTTGCAGGTCTGATATCCGGATGGCTCAGCGGCTACCTGGTAATGCAGTTCGGTTCTTTTCGACTACCGCTTATTTTTGTGGCAATCTGCAGTCTGCTTGCCGCGGTGATTTCATCACCGATGTTGATGAAGGCTCCTAACCCGGACAAACCGGTTGGAGCGAAGCGTAAATCCCGTTTTAACGGGGAATTGACTATTGACTATTGAATATTTATGGAAATCACTTCCGCAGCGCAGGCGCTTTCGCCGCGTGTCGCTCCGTCAGTTTTTTGATCTTTTTTTATGGTTTTTTATAATTGACCCGCCGGAGGCGGACCTTCAGTATTCAATATTCAATCGAAAATATTCAATCACTTGAAGATAGGGAAAATAGCCCAATACTCGGCCTGCGGCGGATTGCCACAAAATACACAGAAGGAATTTCTAAGCGGCTAATAGGCGGGGCGTGTATACGTTTACAGGCTCTATCTTTTACTCATTTTTCAGAAATCCCTGCCCGGTAGCGTCCAGTACACTCAGCCACAACTTTCCGCCCGCATTGATCTGTTTTCGTTTTCCGGCGGATGCGCTCATGGGAAGATGGACAAAGTGATTGTTCCATCGGCCGATGAGCAGTTTTGTTTTTCCCGCCATACCCGCATGTACCGCATCTCGACCCAAAAAGCTGCAAAATACACGGTCGTTTGCATTGGCCGGCAAGCTCCGTATCATATAGCTCGGATCGATATATTTTATGGATATATTCGTCTTTTTCTTTTTGAAATAGTCAGAAATCGCACCTCTGAGAAACAATCCTATATCTTTTAGCCTGACGTTACCGGACTCATCAGCCTCTTGTTTTTCTTCCCTAAAAAATTTCTGTCCCGCCCCCTCTGCCACGACGATCACGGCATGTTTTCGTTCCTGCAGTCTTTTTTCTACAGCCGCCAACAAACCATCGGGGCCTTCAAGATCAAAATCGACTTCAGGTACCAAAACAAAATTAACATCCTGTTGCGCCAACGCAGCAGTAGCGGCGATAAATCCGGAATATCGGCCCATCAGTTTGATGAGACCGATGCCGTTAAGATAACCTTCGGATTCGTAATGGGCGCCTCGAATCGCCTGGGTGGAGATTTCAACCGCAGTGTCAAATCCAAAAGACCGGGAAACGAGATGTATATCATTATCTATGGTCTTTGGGATTCCAACAACACTTATTTTTAACCCTCTTTGAAGAACCGCATCGGCGATTTTTGTGGCCGCCATCAGGGTACCATCTCCACCGATCATATAGAGAATACCGATGTTCATCCGCTCCAGGCTATCAACGATCTCCCCGATATCCTGTGGCCCCCTCGAGGACCCGAGGATGGAACCGCCCATTTCATGAATATTCACCACAGCACCCGGGATGAGTTCCATGACATCATGACCGTATTTCGGAATAAATCCCTGAAGCCCGTACCGTATTCCCAAGATATTGCGCACTCCGTAACAGTGGTAGAGCTGAAATACAATCGCACGGATGATATCGTTTAAACCCGGGCAGAGTCCGCCGCAGGTGACCAGGGCACACTTTAACTTACTCGGATCGAAATATATATTCTCACGGGCACCTGCGAGCTCGAAGGAAGGCAATTCAGATCCTTTCTCTTTCAAATTATTGAGAATATTTAAATCAACATCGACAACCACCCTGTCCTCGTCCGAAACATATCGTTGGAAGTGCTTGCCTCCCTCTCTGCTTTTGAGTGGAGAGGGTATCTTTCTCTCACCAAGAGAAGGAATCATCGTGTCAATCATATCAGAATCCATCATGCCTCCAATCGTATCCCCAATCGTCTCTTAGGATTCATTAAATTTAAACTCTCCTTTACCAAGGATGTCATGCAGATGTAATATACCGAGGACTTTTCCTGCGCTGTTTGTAATCGGAAGTACGGTAATCTGATATTTTTCCATCAAATTCAACGCATCGTAGGCCGGGGTATCCGGACCGACACGTCGAGGATTTCGCGTCATAACCTCTGAAACGGTTAATCCCTCTATCGACTTTCTACTGGCAAGCATCCGGCGAAGATCGCCGTCCGTGATGATGCCAATTACCGTGTCATCTTCTTTTAAAACAAAGGTTACACCAAAACTGAGACGATCGATTTCCCTTACCGCCTCATCCAGGGTGACGCCTTCATAAACATAAGGAACAAAATCACCGGTCAACATGATATCGCTAACCTTGCTGCAGAGTATCTGACCTAAACTTCCGCCCGGATGAAATTTTCTAAAATCGCTGGAGTCAAAATTTTTCTTGTTGATTAATACCACAGCCAGTGCATCACCCATGGCAAGAAGCGCGGTTGTGCTGGCTGTGGGGGCTAAGCCCAATGGACAGGCCTCTCGATCCACCCCGACATCGATTACAACGTCACTTTGTTTCGCCAACGAAGATTGCTGATTTCCTGTAAACGCGATGATTTTACAGCCGATATTTCGGATGCTCGGCAGCAGAATATTCAATTCTTCGGTTTCACCGCTGTTAGACAATGCAACGAAGATATCGTCCGGGCACACAATGCCAAGGTCACCATGCATGGCTTCAACGGGATGCAAGAATAATGCCCGTGTGCCGGTACTGTTTAGAGTGGCAACGATCTTACGGCCTACGATTCCGGATTTTCCAATGCCTCCCACAATCACCCGACCCGGTGTTGTGCAAATCAGCTCCACCATTTCGGCAAAATTGTGGTCAACTCGCTCTGC
>JAHEHB010000511.1 GCA_024644775.1 Deltaproteobacteria bacterium | reverse complement strand
AAAATCTCTCTTTTTCCGCAGATGGCTGCCAATGAAAAACCTCCGGTTAATGCTTTTCCATATACTGCCACATCCGGGACGACTCCATAGTGTTCCTGCGCCCCCCCATAATCGAGTCGAAATCCGGTAACGATTTCATCAAATATCAATACGATATGGAATTTCTCTGTGAGAAACCGCAGACCCTGAAGAAACGCACCGACAGGCTTGATAGCCCGCTGCAGGGGTTCGACGATTACCGCAGCGATGGATTCGTGATGGGCTTTTATGATCTCAGTGGTGGTTTCTATATCGTTAAAGGGTGCAATCAAAACGGTATCCGCAACGCCTTTAGGAATGCCACCGGAATCAGGTATGGGTTCGGGATAAGAACCGGCTTTCTTTGTGTAGCAGCTCATTAACGAGTAGTCATGAACGCCGTGGTAGCCGCCCTCAAATTTCAAGATTTTTTCCCTTCCGGTATAGACCCTTGCCATGCGCAGCGCATGGAGCGTTGCCTCTGTCCCTGAATTAGTGAATTTAACGGTTTCCCCGCAGGGTGCGGCTTCGACTATTTTCTCGGCTAAGTCGATGGTAGGTTTGCCGACCCAATAATAAGTGGATCCTTTGTGAAGTTGATTTTCTACGGCGGAAATAATTGCCGGATGACAATGTCCCAGGATGAGGGGCCCGGAACCCATAATGAAGTCAATATAGGTTTTCCCACTTGCATCGACGATCCGACTTCCCTTTGCATAAGAAAAGACCGGTAATGGATCCAATTGAACTCTATAAATTCCAAGGCTTCCGCCTGCTAAATACTTCTCAATTTTCCGTCCCATGGAACGGGCCAATTCAGTATCGTTACGATATACAGGATTGTTTTCCATGGTGCTTTCCTTAAACAAAAAAATGATGCAAAAAATCTAATTTCATAAGGGTTTGTCAAAAAAAGGCTGTATCGAAATTGGCTCATAAGTAACTGAATATTGGCTCCATACTCAGCTGCTCTGTCAAACTTTCCATTTCATCGTCGGATGGAAGCGACTCAAAACGCACCGCTGCTTCCAGCACTTTCGGCAGCAATTGCATATCACCGATGGTATTTAGAAAGACATTGTCTTTACCCAGCACCCACTGAACCGCTTTGGTAATAGATTCGTCATCTGTCAACGGCCGATACCAGGTGACATGGTTTCGGTTTTTGTTTCCCCAAAAGCCACAAGCGATGGATTTAATCGTCTGCACCGGTATGTTACGTTCCTTGCAGAAGGAAAGCAGTGTATCGAAACCGGTGGCATATTTCGGTATTTTAAAAAGAAGATAGTTGCAGGGAAGAAGAACGGTGTCAAAATCAAATCGTTTCAGACTCTCCATGTGCATCTGAGGAGCAAGGATTCCGTGACCGGTGATACCGATAAAACGCGCCAATCCCTGCTTCTTTGCCTTGACTAATAATTCAAGGGCCCCACCCGGCCCCATGATATTCTCCCGTTTAGCCACATCCGTAAAATTATGCAACTGCAAAAGATCAACAGAGTCCACCTGAAGCCGTTCCAAAGACCGATAAAACTGTTCTTTGGCGTCTTTGTAGGACACTTTGTCGGTCTTTGTGGCAAGGAAAAATTCTTTACGATTCTCCTTCATCCAGGGCCCTAAGCGAAGTTCGGCATCTCCGTAACCCGGTGCCGTGTCAATGTGGTTGATCCCATACTTTGTGATCAACTCCAGCATTCGATTTGCCTCTTCTTCGGTTGCCCGTTTCAAACAAACGGAACCGAAAATCGTTCGGGTGCTCATATGACCCGTTTTCCCAAAAGGCTGTTTTATGATCTCATTCATTAAATATTCCTCCTATTGTGGGTGTGAGTGCAAATTCAACCAGAAAAAAAACCGCTTTGAACATACGTATCTTCTGTTCGATCCTGCAGGATTACCGAATCGAAACGTTTCGTATCCGCGGCTTCGTATGCTCTATATCCGTGGTTTTTACATTCGTTGCATGCTTTCCTGGGGATGTGAATAGCAAGAATACGCTGCCCGCGATCTGATGAGGAATCGATCTGCAGCGTTCCACTGCAGTCCGGACAGATTCTTAGGGATTCTTTTTGTTTTTCGGCAATATGATCCGTATCGTAGAAAACATTGCGGGAACGCTCTTCGAATTCCTGTGTACCGACCATCTCATTCTTCTTCTGAAATCGATTCTCCCAGTTTCCTAATGTGATCGGTACCAATTCATGTATATATTTCGTTACTTGGGGTTTCTGCCGGATTTTGTCCGGATCATAATCCGGTTCTCTTACATTTTTAAAATCGATGCCCGCCATTGCCAGAATGATACCGACATTGACGTAGGGCAGCGCCCCTTCAATGGAATAACCACCTTCAAGCACGGCAATATCCGGATTTAATATACGGGTAAGTTCTGCATATCCTTGGGCGGAAAAATTCATGTGGGTGATGGGATCGGTATAATGGTTGTCCTGTCCGGCCGAGTTGATGACGATATCCGGTTGAAAATCTTCGAGAATCGGTTTTACCACGTTTTCTATAACCGTAAGAATTCCTTCCTCGGACGTATAGGGCGGCAGCGGAATATTTACAGTGGTGCCTTCACTCAGTGGTCCCCCGGTTTCGCTGGGGAATCCAGACCCCGGATACAGTGTCCGACCGTCCTGGTGGATGGAGATAAAAAGGGTGTGGGGATCATGCCAGTAGATGTCTTGGGTTCCATCGCCATGGTGACAGTCCGTATCTACGATAGCGACTTTATTGATGCCGTAAGCTTCCCGAAGATACTCGATCATGATAGCCTCAATATTTACATTGCAAAACCCTCTTGCCCCGTGCACAACCCGCATGGCGTGGTGACCCGGCGGACGGACTAAAGCAAATCCCTTTTCTATTTTTTTGTCCATTACGGCCATACCGATCGTCTTTGCGCCACCCGCGCTGATAAAATGTGACTCTGTCATGACATTCCAAAGATCCGGTACGCAGAAATGAACGCGTTGAACATCTTGAATTGTTACCAAATCGGGTTTAAATTCCGTAATTCCCTCGATGTCAAGGAGCCCCTCCTCAAACACCTGATCCTGGGTGTAGAGAAGGCGTTCTTCTCTTTCCGGGTGAGTCGGACTGATCGCCCAGTCAAAGGCCGGGAAAAAAACCAATCCGGTTTTATGTTGAGCTTTCAAGGTTTTTTACTCCGAAGCGTTGGAAGATATCAGTTCCTCCAACAGGTTGTCGTATCCATGGATCAGACCGGGCCTCACCTGTACCTTTACCCGGATATTTCGTCCTGTCGTGTTAAACCCGCGTACCATGTTAAATTGCATCTCTTCAATCACGTCGGTTTCGAGATATTTCGGATTCGCGCCTCGCTGAAGCGCTTTTTCTTTCAGAAGCTTAAGTGCCTGTTTCACAGCATCTTGACTGTTGAAATTTTTGCGTATCTTTATACTGAAGTCTTCCTCCGGCGCCGATGCCATTTGTTGTTCTGTATCTGCGAAAAAGGTGACCTCGCAGGTGGTTCGAGCCAGCGCAGCCCCAATGGCATTTGCCACCTTCCAACGGGGAACCACACGGACGTTGTAGTCTGAAATGATATCTAAATGCTTTGCGAAATAAGGTGCCGGCCCGCCAAGAACAAGGATTTCACTGGGCCTAACACGGTATCCTTCGTGAAGTTC
>JAHEHB010000510.1 GCA_024644775.1 Deltaproteobacteria bacterium | reverse complement strand
CATCGGTCGAAATAATCTGTTTTTACATCCGGTGTGGGGACCGAGAATCAGGCTTCGTTCTATTCTGCTGGAGGGAGATTTTCAAAATAAAGAAGCATTCGAAGGATTCTCCCCATGTGAGACCTGTGAGGGGTTTTGCCAAAAAGCCTGTCCAATGAAAGCGTTTCCTCAAGGAAAATATAGTCGACAGATCTGCCGGAAGCAGATAAATAATGATGTGGAACATAAAGTTTCCGATGGAGAAATCGGAGAAAATGGGAAACGCAATTTGGTGATTAAATATTGCCGCGCTTGTGAATTGTCTTGTCCGATAGGAGTTTAAGGGCTTAGCTTCATCCACCCCAAAAATCGGGATTTTCATGCTGTATTTGACCGTCGCCGATTTTTTAGATTTTATGGTGTTCCATTAATTTTGGAGAAACAAATTACAGGGGATATGCGGAAGAAACATGTACTCTCAAAAGTCTACATTTTTACGATATGTCTTTTCTTGATCTCAAATGTTATCTTTACAATGTGTTTCAATTATTCTGAATGGTTCTGTGTGGGGTGAAGATGGATAAGTACCTCAGATCTACTGAGATAATTGATTGGCAGACGCCGGCAGTTCTCCACCGTGCGCGTGGTCTTGCAGCGGATGTGTCGGGACCCGTCGAAATCGCTCGGGCCTGTTTCGAGTGGGTGCGCGACAGCATTCGGCATAGTGGAGATCATGAGGCGACGGTCACGACGTGTCGCGCATCCGAAGTCCTGGAAGAAGCTACTGGATGGTGTTTTGCCAAGAGCCATCTGCTTGCGGCATTGCTCCGTACCAACGGCATCCCCGCAGGGCTCTGCTATCAGCGGCTCCGCCGTGACGACGGTAATGGCTTCACGCTTCACGGATTGAATGCCTTGCACTTACCGGAGGTCGGGTGGTACAGAGTTGACGCCAGGGGTAACAAACCTGGCGTTGATGCTCAGTTCTGCCCACCGGAAGAAAAGTTGGCTTGGCCTCCACAAGAAGACGGGGAGTTTGATTTTCCCGAGATCTGGCCGGATCCGGCACCGCTTGTTGTGGAGTGTCTCGGTCGGTATTACGGATGGGCACAGGTGAAGGCAAATTTACCCGACATTGCCATGATCAAGAGAGCACAGAACCTGCCGTTGCACGCGACGGCTGGTAGCCGCACGTGAACGACAGGTTGTGATTAAAATAAACTATGCACATGGTTAAACAAGAAGTAATGTCATTAATTGGCAGCCACTCGCTCTGGGAGTCTGCCTTCTGTTTTTATGAGTTCGTCTAAAAGAATTTGTTTCAGATTATCCTGAATATCGCGATATTTTTCTAAACCGTATAGATTCGTAAACTCCTTTGGATCCTTCTCGAGATCGTACATCTCACCGTAAGGTTTTCCCGCATAATACGTCAGCCGCCATTGCTTTGTCCGGATGGTCTTCATGGGCATATCAGGCAGGTAGCGCGAGTTGAATTCAACAAAAACGTGGTCTCGCAACACTTCCTTTTGCTTTGTGAGCAGAGGCGTAAGGTTTATGCCTTGCGCATTGGGAAGTTCCGGTATGTTCAATAGCCGGGTGAGGGTGGTGGGCACATCCACGAGGCTGACAGGGCTCGATACTTCATGATTCGATGCAATCTTTTCCGGAAATCGAAAGATAAGGGGAACATGTATCACCGAATCATAATGAAAGGGGCCGTGATCGACCAAATAATGGTCTCCGAGCAGCTCCCCATGATCGCTTAAGAAAACCACGAGTGTCCTCTCCATGAGATTCAGATCTTGAAGGGTTTTGAGGATTTTCCCAATGTTGTCGTCAATAAGGGATATCATGCCGTAGTAGTGCGCGACGATTTCCCGATATTGTGCTTCCGTCATCCCCAATAGACTGTTGCCGGCGCGATCTACTTTGAACCAATTGCTATATAGTCGCCCCTGATAGAAATCCATGAAGTGAGGGGGCTTGTCTTCCAATTCTCCTTCTTGTAGTGCAGGAGGGACGATCTCTTGAGGCCCATACATCTCGCTGTATGGATGCGGCGGCGCAAAGGGAGGATGCGGCTCCGGAAAAGAGGCAAGGATATAGAAAGGCTTGTCTTTGCTTCTCTTGATGCACTCAACGGTTTGATCTCTTACCCATGAAGTGGGATAAAGTTCAGCGGGCAAGTCGGATTTCCACGAATACGGCACCCCGCCGCCCGGACGCTTCGCCCGTTCCCCCTGGAGATAAGGAATGGCCTCCGGATGGTGCTGTCGCAGGAACATCCCGTAATGGCCCAAGGGTAAATGGTGCCCGATGGTCAGGTGAACTTCCTGAAACCCGAAATAAGGACCATGCCAGGACGCCCAGTGGGGGTCGGTCTTTTCCCATTCATCATAGGATTCGGGGCCGTCTTTGTATCGAAAGGGTTTCAGATGACTCTTGCCGATGAGTGCGGTGTGGTAGCCGGCATCTGTGCATTGCTGGGCCAGCGTCATGGTGTCGTCCGGCATCAGCACACCATTATCCCAGCAGCCGTGTGCGTGGGGATATCGACCGGTCTGAAGGGTAAATCGTGACGGCATGCAGAACGGGTTGGCGGTAAATGCACTTGAAAACCTCACTCCTTCCGCTGCGAGGGAATCCAGGTTCGGTGTTCGAATGAACTCATTGCCGTAGCAACTGAGACAATCCGAACGGTGACGGTCGGTCATAATCACGAGGAGATTATAGGTATCATCAGGCATATCTCTTGTTCCTCCCATGGAAGTTATTGTGGAAAAAAAGGGTCGAGGTCTCCTTTATAGGTTAAACCCAAATTGAGTCAAGGCTCTATTGGGGAGCCCTCGGCTTAGTTCTCGGCGTCCCAGGTAAAATGTACGGTTTGAAAATTTTTGGAAAACGCTTCCACGTCTCGAGCCACATCCGCGGCGGATCTGCTTTCCGTGATACAGTCGACGATGAAGGAGGACAGCGGCCTCATGTCTCCCATTTTTGCTCCCATGCGGGTGATTTCCTGAACCCCCATACGGATACCCTCCACCCCGAGCTGTTCAGGCAGTACACAACCGTTCACAATGATATTAGCCCGCTCCAGGCGTTCCGCGACTTTTCGAGCGCTGCCGAAACGGTGCGCCTTTATCAGAATCGTGTGGGATTCCGTAAATCGCTCCTCTCTCGATGAGACGACTTCCACACCCCTGGATTGAATTTCAGCGGCCAGCTGCTGCGAGTTGACGACGATTTGATCGGCATACGCTGAACCCCACTTTTTCATTTCCAACAACGCCATCCCCAATCCCGGCAGTCTGAACGGATGATGATTGGTAACGAGCGCCGGGTAAACCGCATCGGCCACCGCATCCATATAGTCCGCATTATTTGAAAGAATAAGTCCTCCCTGAGGACCGGGCAGGGTCTTATGGCTGCTACCAAATACGATGTGCGCGCCTTCTTTCAGGGGATCTTGGAATCTTCCACCGGCGATGAGTCCAAACACGTGCGAGGCATCGTATGCCAACCGGGTGTCTGGGAATGCGCGCAGCATCTCGGCTACTTCTGCCACAGGATGGGGAAACAGGAAATTGCTCGAGCCTAAAATGACTAATTTGGGCTTTAGTTCACGGATCATATGGAAAGTCTTATCGATATCGATGTTGAAGTCGACGGGATCGAATGGCAGGTAATGCACATT
>JAHEHB010000147.1 GCA_024644775.1 Deltaproteobacteria bacterium | reverse complement strand
CAAGGGCTTTGATTATTTCCATCAGACGGGAAAAACTTGCCGAAGCGTATTCGGTTTCTTCATACCTTTGGATCTGCTGTTCCTTTAAACCCAATCGTTCCGCGAGTTGCTTTTGGGTCATCCCCATTGCGATTCGAGCCCGGATCAGTTCGAGGGGCAGTTTTTGTAAAGAAGGGGTCTCAAGCATTTGGTAGTTGCCGGTCCGAAGTTGTTCATACTCCTTCACCTGATCAAGGCAGTCCCTTCGTATTGAGCCGATCAGTCTCTCAACGAACGGATTTTGCCAGGGACTTCGAGGTGCAATTATCACCTCTTTTATGTTCATATTTTTCAAGCGTTGCCGGAAATACGCTCCATAGATCAAGTCCCGATCTCTCAACAGATACTTTGGCGCCGTATCCCATGGAAATGCTTTTACAATTTGTTGAGCCGTCCACTTGGCCGTAGGATTGGAAGTCGCGTTAAAATGGACGACTTGTCGACGAGTATGCCTGAGTACGACAAGCACAAACAAAATCCGAAATGTGGCAGTCGGAGCCGTGAAAAAGTCTATCGAAACCATGTTCGTCATGTGATTTTTCAGAAACATCCGCCACGTCTGGGACGGCGGATTGGTATCACGGCGGGGCATCAGGTTGGAAACCGTTCGCTCGGAAATCTCAATTCCCAACTTGAGCAGCTCCCCATGAATTCTGGGCGCACCCCAAAGCGGATTGGCCTTCGCCATTCTGCGAACAAGATTACGAATATAGGGGTCTATGCATAAATCGTCCAAATGTTTCTCATATTGGGAAAGGTCGAAACGCGACGCCATAAGCTCGTCCCTACTCGGCGATTTGAGGGAGTCAATATTTTCAAACAGCGATGATGATTTGTCAAAGAAGCCTGGCCTGTTTGACCTTGTTGATCTGGGCAGCCTCATAGCAGAATTGGTGATTTAAGCAAGCGGCAGCAATCTGACTCGAATTGCTGATTGAGTCACACTTACAGCTGCTCCGATTTGTAACTCAGCCTGGCTCGCCTCCACCACCTCCTTAATGATATTGGCAACGTCTTTGCCTTTTAAGCCCTCAATCCGAATACGAACAACTGAAGGTTTGAATGTTTTTTCCAAAGCCAAGAGCGAATGGAAATCCGAATCAAGAGTTACAACGATAAAATTGTCCTGACGAGCTTTATTAAGGATTTCTTTGTCCAGTGCAGTTGCCATGCCTAATTGGCCCACATGTTGGGCGTTGAGTCCGATGTTTTTTAAATGAGTTACCGTTGACCTTGGAAGACCTTGATCCAAAAGGAAATTCATCATGCGCACCTTAATTCAGCTACTTTGTCGTCCATAGTCGCTGCAGCAAATTCAAGGGCTTGACGAAGATCCTCGTCTTCTAACTCCGGATATTCTTCGAAAAGCTCATTGCGATCCGGATACATGGCCATAGCTTCTAATACTCGACGAACAGTAAGCCTCATACCTCTAATACATGGTTGTCCGTTCATCTGGGCAGGATTACGAGTTATGCGGTCAAACATTTTTTCTTCCTTTCATAGATATTTGATAAATGAACATTCTGTTAGTCTTGAAAAATAAACGTTGTCAAAGTCTTTGGTAATTAATGGGACGTCCAGTTCATCATGGATAGACATTTTTCGGGACAACCCCTCCCGGAGAAATTGGAGATCAACAGAGTGACACGCTGGAAACAACAGCAG
Source organism: Deltaproteobacteria bacterium (assembly GCA_024644775.1). The sequence continues at coordinate 10,149 of JAHEHB010000147.1, read as the reverse complement.
AGGATTCCATCGCTATTCGATTACCAAGACTGTAATGCCACCTGGAGGGCCAAGCTTCAAGAAAAGGCGCATCGTTGCATCCGGATCTCATCGAAGCCAATAAACATCTTCAGGGATCTGCTCTCTTACCTTGAAAAATTCAGGGTAGTTCTCCCAGCGTACAGCACCATGCAGAAAATCGTCAGTAAAGCGATTATCAAAGAAAGAGAGCGACTTTCGGCCCTTGGACGGCAACACACTACCCGTGACGTTGAAAGAGCGCTTGGGGCATTGTTCAGCCGGGAAGACAGGTTCTATGTACTCACTTTGTTGAAAAAGGCGCCCAAAGATTTTAAGCACAAGCAGATTTCCCAAGAGATCGCCAAACAGAAAATCCTCATCCATTATTAACCGAGCAGACTCGAATTTACATTCTGAGCGTAATTTGTCCACAACTTCAAACATAATTTCGAATGAAGCCAGAATATTAGCCCGGGTGCCCTCATCTTCATCCAGAATACACCTGGTCCCAATACTGCAAGGACGTAGGTATGCGGCGCCGCCTTAATCTTCGCCCTCAAAAAAATAAGAACCGTGTGATTTTATTTTTTCTTCAATCGTTTCATATCAGCGGTCAAGCCCCTTATAGTCTTGTTTTGCTTTTCCACAACTTGGCGGAGTTCATCTATTAAATCACGATTCTGTTTGATTAATTCGTCAAGGCCCTTATCCACCTCGAAACAATGTTAAAGGCCTTTTTTGATTTTATCGAACATTTTCAAGGTTTCTTCCTGAAAAGGAGTAGCGGTGTACCCAAATCCAGCCACCATAAAAGCACAAATAACAGCCAAAATAATAATTTTCATAAAACTCTCCTTTCTGGTTAAAATAAAAGTTTACATACACTTAATTATCAGACATTGATCATATAGCTAAATATTGAAGAAAAATAAAAACGATAAATTTTCTGCAGGACTTTTTCGAGTTTTCACTCCCTCTCCATTTTATAAGAACACTTTATAACTAATGTTAAGCGCCTTTCCGAGTTTTTTTGCAATTTCTTTTCCAATAACCCTTTTGTCATTCTCCATTTCAGAAATGTGTCCTTGAGGAATTTCAGTACGGCGAGCAAGCTCAATTTGAGTGAGGCCTTCTTTTCTTCTGGCACCCCTCAGGGCCACGCTCGGTGAAGATACTTCGCTGAATTCAGGAAAGAGATCTCTCCAAGAAACAGAATCCGAAACGTCCACCAGCCCAAGCGATTTTGCGGTCTTATCAAGTTTTTCAATTTTTTTGGTCGGACCTATATAACGGACTTCCCGAGTGTCTTTAATAAGGGGCTTTTTCGTGACTTCCAACATAGATGATCTCCACGAGTCTAATTTGATTATCCTTTACCTCCCACACAGCCACATAAGTAGATTGTCCTTTTTTAAGGCGACAATGGTGGCGGTTGTTTCCGATTTTTCCGTAATTCGGCCAATTACCACGAACAGGACCCTCTTTTTCAATTTCAAGCAAAAGCGTAAACAAGCTTCTTTGACTGTTGACGGCAGCTTTTTAACCTGTTTCTGGACCCTCTTCTTTGACCGAACTATCCACGGCATGTGATTATACTTATACCATATATGGTATATTGTCAACAAATAAACTTAGTTTTTTTGCCCAAATCCGCAAAAAATTGGATGTGCTGGTTCCGGGTTGACATGAAGGACATATTAAAAGGGCAATTGCGGCCACATAGAAATCCAAAAGGGAAATGATTAGAATAAAATCGTTGGATTTTTCCCAAAATCTAAACAAACCCCACAAAGGGCGCTTTTCGGGGTAATGACCAACATCCCCATCTAAAACCGATTTAAAACTTAACCCTCCTCCTCTTTCTAAAATACTCGTCAATTGCCATCAACGCCTCAGGTGTGCCTATCTTCTCCAGGGCATCCACAGGAGCCTGGACTAACGCGCCGGGCGGAATTTGGTCAACAAATCTTGGTGATTCTTTGACTCAATTAGGCGTGAGGAAAAATGGAGTTTTTCTTAACACTCCTGTAAGTGGATTTGATCTCGGCGAAATTTCTATTGATTTAGCGCCTGGGCTTAACGTTTTTGAGCTTTTCGGGACCCAAGTAACAATATACGGAGGAAGCGATTATTACGGTTTAGCATTATACTTTGATTATAATGTTTCCCCCCCTGATATGGCCGTTTATAATTCAAATGGTTCCTCAGGACCTTTTTCAGTAACTCCGGCAGGCACAACTATCTCGGGGAGCGCAAATGGTGGATTGTTTCCCGATGTTGCGCCTGGATCGTCAATTTTCTCAGCCTCAGACGGCTCCAGAGTAGAATTAGTTGGCTTCTTTGTTTTTTATGACGCATCAAATATAGATTTAGTTAGCTGGGGCAATATTGAAGCTGATAGTCATGTCGATACATATGTAGTTTTGGAACTGAACTACTCCCCAGTACCCGAACCCGCCACTATGCTTCTGTTAAGTTCTGGTTTTATTGGACTGGCAGGGTTCAGGAGGAAATTAAAGAAATAACAAAAGAAAATTGTGAAAAACCACAGATGGCTACATGTAGGGACCCGCACTTATAAATGCCCAGGCCTGTGAGAAAATGTCAATAATTTCAGTAAGGATGGAATATTTGCGAGCGACAGGTATTCGCATCCCTCTAATACAGGCTCGACCGCCCATAATCTCAGGATTAAAGGTAATTCTTTCAAACATCAACTCACCCCCCCTCTGAGAGTAGTTTGAGGCGTAATCTACGTTACAATAATATCATTAGCGATTATTTACATCCGATTGGAATTACTTGATATTATGAAATCAATCTATAATAAAAACGCGAAAATGTAAATCAATTGTTAAGGATGAATCGAAAATCCCTTATCATTTGTAATGAAAATCCTCTTTTCTTGTTGCGCTTTTTGCCACAGTACCTCATCGGTTATTCCCTGCTCGGCGCTTCCACGAATATCGGTGACATCAAATCCTTTTAAACGTAGCTCTTCAACAGTAATCAACGGTATATTCTCGTCCACGAGAACTTTCACAGCGCACTTTCGGTCATATCAATCGGTGTTATCTGCTCTTCGGCTAACGATGCGGCATAGTCAAGGCAGGCATAAATGTCTTCAACTTTTATCGAAGGATAATCTTTAAGAAGATCTTGGATTTTATCCCCGTTGGCCAACATCCGGATGATCTGATGCACCGGGATTCTTGTGCCTTTGATGCAAGCCTGTCCATGGCAAATTTTTGGATCAACTGAAATACGCTTGTACATAGTAGCCTCTCACGAAAATACGAAACTAGGAGGTGGTCGCCCACCAACTTGGTTTCGTGTTTGAGAATTAAACACTTAAGAATGCTTCTGATAATCTGCTTTTCCTGGGATTCAAACCCGTAGAGTGCCTCAAAATGCAGTCGCAGCTCGCCATCGGGTTCGCGTTCATCACCATCAACGAGCATTTTATCAGCGCTGACATTTAACGCCAACACTTTTTTACGGAACACCTCCGGGGTAGGCTGATCGACCCCTACATCATATCTATTTTAACACAATATCTTAAAATCGTCTTGACAAGGTTTTTAAGTTGGACGGATCAGACGGTATCGCAGATTTATTTATGAATTAAAAAATAAGGGACAGGTATTTTATGCTTACCAAGAATGAAAAAAAACCGAAACCTGTAAAGGGATTGTCCGGGGTGTATTCATTGAAGCGACTCTCCGAAATCTTTTTAAACATGATGCTTAAATAAGAATGTAGGCATTACAATGAAGGATTAGTGATCTCTTTCGTCCCAAGCCGAATTAAACGGAAACAAACTAATTTAGATCGTTTTGTAGACCAACCCATGAATCTTTATAAAGTGTTGGTCAGAAGAAATCAGCTCCGCTCCATGCTCCATTGTTTGCGCCGCAATCCATATGTCGTTAGTGGGTATCGGTGTACCCTGCCGTCTCAGCTGAGCAGCGATTCTCGAATAACGATCAGAGGTAATTTTCCCAATTTGTACTAAATCTACAACCTCATGCTCCAAGAATTTGTTGAGATCATCCATGTTTTTATCAAACCTCGTACCATTGCGGAATCCAAACATTAATTCCCCGAGAACGATTGGTGAAAACAAAATCAATTCAGCCCTTGTAATTATCTCCACAATTTCAATGAGGTTACGTTTGAAAGCCACATAGGCGCTGGTGTCCAGCATAATCTTCATCTCCACATTTCCTCATCGATTTGTTCGCATGATTTTATAGATTCGAATAAGTCGAAAGCTTCTTTTTCGCTCCAACCACCAGCAAGGCTTCTCAATGACGCCGCCGGAAATAATTTTTGTTTTTTCTTCAAACCGGTGTGATGATAAATCATATCCAGAATGACACGGTTAAGGGATTTGCCTGTTTTTCGAGCAATTTTTCGTATTTCCCGTTCCACTTCCGAATCTATTCCTCGCAAGGTAATTTGTGTCACAAGTCACCTCCTGACTCATTTTGAGTCAGGATATGCCTTCTCTTCACAAATGTCAAGACATCGACCTACCTTTGAATTGTTAGATATCCATGGAAATAGTAATTTCCGGAGGATGCTTTATATAACGTCTCAAACTTTCAAGCTTATTTTGCAACGGATTCCCTTAGAAATGTGCTGCAGGCCATGGCCCACCGGAACGGCAATTACCTCTGATCTAATACGTGGGATCGTTAGGGCCACTCGAAAAAGGCCCGGTTTTTTTGGTTTTGACCCAAAAAGAGCCGACCTGAGATGCGCTGCGTCTTTAACAAACCATCATCCCCTTCCCGGCGTTTTTTGCTTTATCCCGACTAACGGGTCCGTGCATTTTTGAATTCGGGCTTGATGCAATTGTTTACGGTCTTACCTTTTAAATATGAGCTACATTTTTTCACACGAACCACAAACCGGGAGAGGCCCATGAAACCTATATTTTCTCTAATTCTATTCATCGTAACATGTTTTTGGCCCTTAATGGTATCTGCCGATATTTATTACTGGATCGATGAAAACGGTGTTAAAAACTTTACAAACAATGAAGCGGATCGCACAAACGGCGTTCCGTATGAATACACCCTCATCAATGGCGATGACCATAAAATTCTTCCCGTAGGCGGCTACGATAATCATTACGGCCGCTCTTCCAAACCTTATGGAAAATATTACCCCCGCAAGTACCATAGACCCCGCTACACGACTATTCTTCGATACGGCACCCGCTATTCGTATAAATATTATACTGGAATTCCTTACAAACGCCCGTATTATAAAGGATTCTCTAAAAAACATTACGGTAAATACTATTCCCCTCGGAATACGCATCGAGGACACTATTACAAACACCCAAAATATCGTAAACGCCATATCGGAAGCCACCGTAAACGCCTTGCACATCCCCACCAACTTAGAAACCATCACACCAAAATCCACCGAAAGCATCCGATCCACAAACGACGCGCCCATGGATCTCATGGGAAATCACGCTTCAGATCTTTCGGTAACAGACATCGTTAATCGTACTGTTATTATTTTTTTCGATTCTATAACCAAAGCAAAGGTAGGACCGATTTTATCGCCTTGTCCTCCTTCCTCAATCCCTCCCGCAAGGGGAGGGAAGTTTTAGCTCCTCCTCTGGACGGGGGAGGTTGGGTGGGGTGAATAAGATGGGAGGTTTCCACACCTTTTTTGGGGTTATAGCTCCGATTTTTTTATTCTCGAACATTCGGTATCGTCGAACCCCAATTAAGAAACCGAATGTTCGATTATTCATAACTGATTGTCATCGGATTCTGATAAATCGCACAATTGCTTGCCATACCCATAGGAGCCAAAGAACAGGCAATATATTGAAATTTATAGAATTGTCTTTTTAAATAACAACCTGGAATAATTCTTGCTTTCCTCCATTACAGTTCTTTTATCGCATGAGGATATGATATTTTCAGCGAAGAAATGGAGTGCGCTTATCGAATGAAATATGCAAATGAAACGGCCGATATCCTTGACAGCCTATTGACAGATGTGCCGGATGTAGCGATGCATGGCGTAAGCGAGCTCTCTGATTTCATTTACCAAAGAAACCAACCGACGGATTCTGTATCAATGATAGAGTCTACAGAAGGCGCCTCACATGCAATAACGCCCAAAAAAAAGGTTACCTATTACCTATCAAAGAAAGTTTTGGTCGAGCTGTATGATGCGAAAGCAAAAATAAAGGTACTGGTGCCTACGAACGTGCGGCGGAAGGTTTCCCTGTCAAGAATTGTGGACTATGCCGTACAGGCCATTTTGGATGAGTTTAAGGAAGTCGGTAAAAAGAGCGAGTTGATACAGCAAATTTTACACGATGATTGAGAAGAAACCATGAATGTTTCCGTCAAAAACACCCTGAAATCGAGTCACGTTTCAAAGTTAACAGAAGCAAGTATCTTAGTCACCTGCCCGAAATGCAAAAAACGATATGATGTGGAGAGGGGCCGACTTCCTCGTAACGGTAAACTCGTTGCCACATGCAGGTTGTGCGGGCACCGTTTTCCAATGCTTTATACAGTGAAAGGTTCGGAGACGTTAAAACAGAACGATCAACGACAGGTTGCGGAATCTCAGAAAACTGCAAGAACAATCGGTGTTTCTCTCAGTAAAGGGGGGGTGGGAAAAACAACCACGGCCGTCAATCTAAGCGCAGGGCTAGCCCTATCCGGTTTCAAGGTTTTATTGGTGGATACCGACACCCAAGGCCAGGATAGTTATATGCTTGGCGTCAAGCCAAAGGCGGGGCTTACAGAGTTTTTGACGTGTGACGTCGATTCGAGTGAGGCCATTTTAAAGGCTCGAGAAAATTTATGGCTATTAGCCGGAGGCAAATCTCTTGCGGGCCTAAAAAGGCTCATCGACCGAAAAGATTTCGGCGGAGAACGAACCCTGGCCGAAGCCCTGGTTCCGTTGGAAAGTCAATACGATTATATTATTGTGGACACATCTCCGGGCTGGGATCCATTGACAGTGAACGTATTGTTTTATGTGAAGGAAATTTTAGTGCCGGTATCGCTGGAAGTGATGTCCCTACAGGGTCTTGTTGAATTTTTAAAAAGTATATCTGCCATTCAGAAATATCGAAAAGAGGTTTCGTTAAAATATATTCTGCCCACTTTTCTGGATAATAGAGTCAGCTCACCAAACAAGATTTTAAGTAAACTCAAACAACTCTATGGTGATGTGGTGTGTACACCGATCCGCTACAATGCAAATTTTGCTGATGCACCGGCATTTGGCAAAACAATGTATGAATTTGCACCGGGGTCCAATGGCACTGACGATTATCGCGAGCTGGTGAGAAAGATTACGAACAAAGATCGGCTATTGAGATAATCGACAACGCCAATCGAGTGAAAACCACTCCGTGCATTTTATAGAAGATTTTTTTACCGCCACGAAGACACCAAGGCACAAAAAAGATACATTTACTTAGTGTCTTTTTGCCTTTGTGGCCAATCCTTTTATGTAATTGATCCACAAGGCGGACCTCCGACGAATCAACTTTAGCTCACATTTGTCACTCATTTGCAACGTTACACCTTTCTTTTTTTCCATTTCTCTACACAACACATTATCCGAACGGGTCGTGTCTTCTCAACAGATATGGCGCCTTGTCGGTGTACGACAATAAACGTCGTTAAAAAAAAGAACCAGAGAGACAATGGCATCGTTTCCCAACCGGCCGTTTTGTATCAGATAAATTCTGGAGCAATCACGAAGAAACTGACCCATTTTAACGGAATACTCAAAATAACGACCGGGTTCTGAAGATAGTATTGACCTTTTTTTAAAGTTATGGCAACCACATCTAAATAAATATTGGTGGTGAATCGACGATGCAGCCTCGAGCATTTAAGAAAAATAAATAACTACCGAACTATAGCCAATAAAACAGAGGCTAACAGTAATCATTAGAAAAAGAGTATAAACCAAACATTCGGAAAGCGGTTCAAAAGAATTGAAAACACGGTGTGCATGGGTGGGCAACGACCCGCTTTATATCCGGTACCACGATATTGAATGGGGAACTCCTTTATATAACGATCAGAAATTATTTGAATTTATGATTCTAGAGGGCGCCCAAGCAGGATTAAGTTGGATCACGATTTTAAAAAAACGAAAAAACTTTGCAAAGGCATTTGATAATTTTGATCCACAAAAGGTGGCCCGTTACCGTTCGAAAAAAATCAACATGCTTCTTGAAAATGAGGGACTCATTCGGAACCAACGGAAAATTCATGGGGCTGTACAAAATGCCAAAGCGTTTTTGCAGGTTTGCAAAGAATTCAGCAGTTTCAACACCTATATCTGGCAATTTGTGGAAGGAAAACCAAAGAAAAACGCATGGAAAACAATCGCTGAGGTTCCATCAAAGACGGCCGAATCCATTGCGATGGCCAAGGATTTAAAACGTCGAGGGTTTACATTTGTAGGCCCGACCATTTGCTATGCTTTTATGCAGGCGGTGGGAATGGTAAATGACCACACGGTCGATTGTTTCCGATATTACGAACTGGATTCAGCCCTGAAATGAGGTATTTGAGCCAATTTCAAAACGTTTCAGTTTGTCCAAGGTCAAGGAAGGCGAAAATTTTAACCACAGGAATACATTGAGTATTTTGAGGATTAAAATTTGAGCCTGACACAGAGATTGGGCAAACTGGGGCGTTTTGAAACCGGCTCACTTATATAAACAGCGCAATAATCTTAAAACCAATAGCTTCACGAAAGCGATCCCATGACAAAATGTAAAAACTGCGGAAAACCCCATAACATTGGATTCATTTCGACCCGATTTGCCGGCACAGATGGTGTGTCCCTTGAAACAGAAAAATGGGCGGACTTCTTTGAAGAGTTGGGATTCGATTGCTTTTATTTTGCAGGTGAGCTCGATCGTCCCCGGGAAAAATCATACCTAATAGAAAAGGCCCACTTTCAACACCCGGAAATTAAGGATATTTATCATGCATGTTTCGGCCCACGAGTTCGAAAACGATCCACAACACGGCATATTTACGAACTAAAAGAATACCTAAAGGACCACCTCTACCAGTTTATTGAACAGTTTAACATCAGCCTCCTTGTTCCTGAAAATGCCTTGACCATACCGCTGAACTTGCCCCTGGGTATTGCCATCACAGAAGTCATATCGGAAACCGGTATGCTTACCATCGCCCATCATCATGACTTCTTCTGGGAACGGCAGCACTTTCTCACGAATTCGGTCTGGGAATATCTAAATATGGCATTTCCACCGCATCTGCCAACGATTCATCATGTCGTCATTAATTCTTCCCAGGACAATCAATTGAGCCTTCGTACCGGTATTTCGGCGACGATTGTCCCCAATGTTATGGATTTTGAAAACCCACCACCACCGGTGGATGAATATGCATCTGATGTACGGCAGGCACTTGAAATAGGAGATGACGAACTTCTTATTCTTCAACCCACACGAGTCGTAAAACGCAAGGGGATCGAACATGCGATCGAGCTTGTCCATCGATTGGGACTGAAAGCAAAACTCGTAATATCTCACGCGTCGGGCGATGAAGGTTACGATTACGAGATGCGCGTTCGCGAATACTCAAAGCTCATGAAAGTAAACACCTATTTTGTGTCCGATATTATCAATGAACAAAGGGGCTATACCAACGCCGGAAAAAAGATCTATACCCTGGAGGATATCTATCCCCATGCCGATTTGATCACCTATCCCTCAAACTTTGAAGGATTCGGAAACGCTTTTCTGGAAACAATATACTTTCGCCGGCCCATCGTGGTGAATACCTATTCGATTTATTCCATCGATATCAAGCCAAAGGGTTTCAATGTTATCGAACTTGACGGCTACGTTACCGAAGAGGCGGTTAAAAAAACCGAAAAGATACTAAGAGACCCGGAACTATGCAAAAAGATGGTGGCGGAAAACTACGAAATAGGAAAGCGGTACTTCTCTTACGATGTTCTCCATCAAAAACTCAAAAATCTGCTTGCCGATTGTTTTGCCTGCATGGTCTAAATCAGCAACGTTCGCCTTGGCCCACCCCATAGGCGTCAAGTTGTTTTTGTCCAGGATGGTAAAAAAAGAACATCGAACATCTT
>JAHEHB010000509.1 GCA_024644775.1 Deltaproteobacteria bacterium | reverse complement strand
TCATTGTACTATCGGGAACAGTCGATTTATACATCAAAAAGATGGTCTATGATCAAATCGCCTGGAAAACGGATGGAGTTATCGAGGTGGACAATGAAATTCGGATTGTGCCTGGATTGCCGCAAACCGATGCAGATATCGAGCAAAAAATAATGAAAGTCATCAGAACCTATGACCGGTTCCAGAAAGCTACGATCATCCCAGAGGTCAACAAAGGTATGGTGAACATTCGGATCACCCTCAATCACCCGGCGGACGTGCTATTTCTTAAGCGGAGGGTGGCCGAGATCGATGGTGTAATTTACATTACCATACAGGCAACGTTCATAGCATAGTATTCGCGTAGTGACTGTGGGTTTAAGTGAGTTCCTGAGATGACTATAGCCGGCTGTTCGTGCATTGACAAGACAGTTTGTTTTATGCTTATTTAACATATGAAAGGAACTTGACAGTGAAGCGATAACCATTCGCGACGTGTCACTCCGATCACGATCGCAACGGGTTTTGCAATCGTGGTGATGTTAGGCACTTATATCTGGTCCAAATGGGGTGGACTAATCACTCAATGCAATTCGGACCCATTGCCGTCCCGCAACCGCAACACAAAATCATCGTCTTCTATGATGAGAACCAATTTGGACGTACAAAACGCACATCCGCCAAGGGCCCCCTCTTTTGGCTCCTGGGGCAGTATTTTTCCGCACACCGGGCAATACATGTTGATCTTCTTTCCACTTTTGATGTCAGAGAGCGCCCGCTCGAATATACGGTGATGGGCGATTTCCTGTTTCGCGATCTCAGCAAAAAGATCGCTCACCCCACCCGATGTCTCTCTCGCAAAATACTCATAGATCAACCTTGCGCGTTGTTCCTGCACCAGATCGGTTACAATCACCTGGAGTGTGGTTTTCATGCCGGGTATCGGCTCCACCTCCGGAATAACCACTGATTCGAACAGGTCTTCCGGGAATACCATCTTCGGCACCGGATCGTTTTTGGGATTCAATTCCTCAGCAACTTCAGAAAACCGCCGTTTGTGGACAATTTCAACCTCGACGATCCCCACCAGATCGCTCAGCATCGCGGGGCTGGGGGTGAGGTAATACACATTGTCCATCACATAATAAAGCGGCGTGAAGGGCACCGTTGCGAAGGGATCGCGATGATGCTGCCGGTTGTAGAGATGTATGGCGAAATCCTCTCTACTGACACTTTCCATTAAGGCGCTTACTGCGAATGTTTGTTGACGATCCATTTATTTTTTCTCCTCTCCAATATTTAAACCGTTCAATTCGAACTCAGCTTCGTATCAAATTCTCCCTTTGTCATATTGCATCCGCTAATGGTGCAAAGCTTGAGTTAATATGTTTATGGTTTTGAGTACAATCCAATGAATCGAAACCGTATTAATCAAGGTGAAAAAAGTAAAACGGCAATAAATTTTTTTTGGAAGTTGTTATCGTTTTTATACGTTTACACCCAATCTTTACATAAAGAAATTATTATGGCAAAGCTCACCGTTAAAATTGATCTTAGAAACCATAAGGAAATTGCTAAACATCAAGTATTGCGTTTGAGAGAGAAACTCGCTATTCGGCTTGAAGACACATTAATACAAATGAAGAGTCAAAAGAATCGTTGGTTTTAAACAACGGATACTATCGAGCTGGTTTTTGAAGTTGCGAAATGTATCAAAGCTCTTGGAAAATTAGACTCCACATTTCTAGATTCTCCCATGTATCCAGTGATTAAAGTTTATCATCGAACTGCATGACAAATAATCGATCATCACATTTCGCTCCATCGAAAAAGGTGAATCGTATTCGTGGTTAAAAACCGACATCCGCTAGCCGAAAAATTGGGATATAGCCCTTCCTGTAGGTTTAAAACAATCCGTTCTTCGGATGACATGGCCTTTTAAGTGATTTCTGAGATCGTTACAAATGGCGTAACAAAACGATTAACCCATGATCCAATGATTGCTCCCCGACTAATTACTACAGGACTCTGTTACTGGGTTCCCAATCCTCTGGTTTATCAAAGAAAGAATTCGATGAAGGCAGCAAAATCACAGAGACGATGACGATCAACTGTGCGTTACCCATACACCCGCATCATTGAAACGACCACACCTCGTTTTTTGAATCCTGGTGGGTCGGAGCCACCCCACTAGGGCTTTTTGTTGAGCACGACCGTTTATATACCATCAGTTGGTATGTAACCAAAATAGAAACGGTTACCCGAACTCAGGGTAAGCCGTTTCTGTTCATCATAAATGTCTAACCATGTTTTTGTGACATATGGTCGGAAGCAACCCCGTGAATGTCTAAAAACTTTTTCCATTCTTCCGGGCTGATCGTTCCGTCTTTGTCTGAATCCAGTGAATCGAAGATGACCCGCACATTTTGTGCGTAGTATTCATCAAACTCTTCATATGTGATGACGCCGTCATTGTCTCCATCCATATCTCCCATCTTAGCACTTAACATACCGCAGTTGTGGTGATACGCGTAGGCAGCTGAGAAGAAAGCTACCAACGATAGTGTTATTATAATGTACAGTAATTTTCGCATTTTTTCTCTCCTTTTGTTGCCGGTTTTTATCTCACACATTATGATTTAACCGTTAAAATTTTTTCTTTTGTCAGCTGACCGTCTACCCCAAATGTACATATCGGATTTCGGCAATTCAGTCAGTTGAATGGTGCATACCCTATCAATTTACGTGTATACTATAGTAACTTACGAATAAATTTGACATTGTCAATAATTTGTCTACATATTGTTGAATTTAAATTCAAATTTAGACTGAAAGTAAAAAACGAACAATACACACGTCGAACTGAACAGCAATGAACTCACTGAGGATATGAAATAAATAAAAATAATATCGGAATCACTACCGGTGATTTTACTTCGAGACCAGGTGGCACTGCCAAAAATAACGCTTCCGTTATCGGTGTCTCGGAACGCAAAGCAACCTATCGATGATGTGATGAACGGGGATGGTCTCATCGGCTTGGTTGCCAGTATTTGGCCGGGGAAAAGGAAACCCTCTTCTGAACATCTATACACGGTTGGCACGCTTGGAAGCATGTTCTTGCAAAAGAATCCCCTGACGGCACGCTGATGTTAATCGTTCATGGACTACTCCGTTTTCGAGTTGAATCCTTGTTGATGGATGAATCATATGTAAAGCCACACGTTAAACCGGCACCCGAGGAACATGGCCAAGACTTCGAATCGAAAGCCATGCACAGAAGCCTTCAGGATTTAGCCACGGCAGTCATCCCGCAGATTCCGGATGCACCGAAGGCGGCCAGTATCGGTTTCACGCACAAGCGGCACCATAAGCTCGAAAAGGGATCCTTTCTGGATAATTTTTCCGGATACCCATATGCTCCCTCTTCTGCCGAAGTACGCACATCATCCAGAGACAGTTTAGGTGCGCCCGAACCGTACACCCTTTGCCGAGAGAAAGTCTTGAGTGACAGTTTGCTTTGCTTTTCAAAGACGCGCCGGAAATCCTCCCAGGAAGCGTTTTTAGACAAGTGCTTCCTGCAGAGACTTCGCAACGCAGACCAAAAGGCCGTATCGCCGATTCTTTGGCGGACCATGTGAAGTATAATGGCCGACTTGTCATAACCGATGCTCTCGGTGACCGGATCCACGCGGCTGGTAA
>JAHEHB010000508.1 GCA_024644775.1 Deltaproteobacteria bacterium | reverse complement strand
CCGTATACGTTCCGGCCAAAGTACACACCGGCCAATCGCCACCATACATCAGCCGATCAAAACCGAAACATTCAATCGCAACGTCAATATAAGGTATTAGATCTTCCCGGGTCCAACGTTCATGATCCGCTTCCGTAATCATTCCGGAAATTTTGCACACTGTATCGGGAAACCGTGATAGAGCCTTGAGGTCGGTTTTCCAGGGTTCCAATACCTGGTCCTTTATATTCGGTTTTCCCACATGGTCCAACACAAATTTGACCTCCGGACACTGTTCTATCAGTTTATTCACAAACGGCAGGTGCTTATGGGTGATGCATATGTGACCAAACCAGTTGTATTCTGAAAGAAGTTTGATGCCCTCAATGAATTTTGGCTTTAAGCAAAAATCCAGCGGTTCGGATTGCAGGACTTGCCGAATCCCTTTTATCAGCGGATTCGTCTTGAGTCGCTCAAGATATCCTCTGCAGCTTTCTCCCATGTACAGGGGGGCACGAGCAACAATTCCTTTAATTCGGGGATCGCTCTTTGACAATTCGTAAACCCAAATTGATTCTTCCACTGATTGCTCCCAGGAATCGGCAACATATTCCATAAAAATCATTCCCGCGATATTCAAGGTTGCCGTGGCCTTATTGTAATCCTCCAAAAAATATGACTTAGTAAGGCCGGGAATCGATTCCACCCAGCGATAACGAAATTTATCCCGATTGCACAGATGGAGATGCGTATCAATAATTGGAATATCTTGCATTGCGGTGCCTTCTTTTAATCTAAGTAGAAAAAATGTATACCACGCGACGGAGAGTCTTTACAATACCCATCATGCCAAGCAACAGAACCGCGTCATTAAGACAAATAACGACTTGGATAAGTTTAAATTCGATTATTTTTTGGAAACATGGTAATTCCAAGCACCAAAAAACAAATATCAAATTGAGGTGTAACTGGACAGGGCGAATAATTTGAGTTTGGAATGGATGATTTAGTAATATTTATTGATAACGGGGGCCGGCGATCATACGTTGACAGACGAGGTAATCTAATAAACTTTGTTCAGCCGGAAAAAGAAAGAAGGTCACACAAAGATCGCAGAAGAGTTGTTGACCGCAGAAAGAACATCAATCAAATTGCCAAAAGAGCGCCTGAGCGCAGATTTTTTAGATAGGCTATTGTCGCTGACCGGATTGGGTTGTATTCACCAGCTCACGGAGTAAATCCCGCCGGTATATTACCGGCGGGATGTATCCGAATTTTGCAAAAGGACAGGAATCGAATCTTACTTTCTTCTATTCGGTGTTCTATTCCTATCTATCGTGTCCTGCTATTGACTTTCATTACCTTCCGGTACGGTCTTGGGACGTTTGGCCTTGACCTTGGGAACCACCTATCGTGCTCCCCTGGCCCTTAGCACCTCGCTCTTTACCTCCGGCTCCGAAAGCTGCCGGACTCATACTCATCATAAAAATAAACAACACTGTAAAAATCATAACCGCTTTTTTCATAAGTCATCTCCTTTTTGATATTTTTTTCGTCAATCTTCACACATCAACCGTTAAGGTGATAATTCATAAACGATTCCGGGCGAGAAAGGTTACATTTTTTTTTTACTTTTGAACAAGCCCTAAGGAGATGTCTTAGATGACCGACGTAGGATTTTAAGTACCTCCTCAATGTCTTTATTGACGCCCATCAGCTTATCATATAATCCGCGATAGAATCGGTCGTATAATTGTTTGTATATTTCAGTGTTTTTCGGATTCGGATAGAAAACATCCTCATCCCTTTTAATCACTTCAAATGCTTCGTCGATATTATGGTAAATCCCTGCACCGATTCCGGCCAGGATGGCTGCCCCAAAACTGGTGTTCTCCTGAATCTTGTCAACGATCATTTTTCGGTCAGCGACATCGGCTTTTAGCTGCAACCAGAACCGATTTTTGCTTCCGCCGCCGATACATTTTACCTCAAGATACCGGTCCCCCGTTAGCTCACTGTATTTATCCAATATGACACGAAACTCAAGGGATAGACCTTCGAAAAGCGCCCGAATCAAATCTTTGTAGTTATGGGTTGTTCTGAGTCCCAAAATGGCGCCTTTTGAATGCGGATCGTTGTGGGGGGTGTAGGAACCCCTTAGGTGAGGGAGTACAACGATGCCATGGCTTCCCACCGGTGAAGCGCTGGCATCCTGTACGAGTAAATCATAAATTTTCTCTTTTTCGCTATCCTGATGCTTATAAAAGTTCTCGATGAACCAATCAATCAGGATTCCTGCCGTGAGCGTTCCGCCAAGTAGATACGTCTTGTCTTCCGCAACGTGGCATCCGCAATTGACACCGGCATTAAAATACCTTCGATCAATCCGGCTGGGATCTATCAGTGCATAGACCGCATCCACTGTTCCCGAAGAGTTAACGATATCTCCCTCTTGCCGCAGCCCTGTGGAAAAGGCGCCGCAGGGGTGGTCATGTCCTCCCAAAACCACTAGGATACTTCCGGTTAAACCTAAGGAACTTGCAAGCTGTTTTGGGATCTCACCAACCGGTGTGCCGCTGGGTGCAGCCGGTGGAAGCAAATCCATTGAAATATCGGCCAGCCGGCAGATCTTCTCCGACCAGGTCTTTTCATGAATATCAAAGAGCAGGGAACGTGACGCCATGGAGTAGTCTGTTCGATACTCTCCTGTGAGTTTGAATATGACATAGCTCGGAATAAAGAGCCATTTTTTTGCCCTGCGGTAACCGTCTGTAAGATTCTTTTTTTCCCAAAGGATCTTAGCTAAACTCGAAACACTACTGATTCTCACACCGGCTATTTGAAAGATTTCATATTCATCAACCGTTTTTCTCCACTCCGCCATTATTTCATTGGAGCGATGATCAAACCATGCAATACTGGGAGCGAGTGGGTCTCCTTTCTCATCGATCAGCAATCCGGCTTCACCAAAACTTGCAAAGGAAAGGGCTCCTATTTGCTCAGGATGGGGACAAAGGGAGGTGAGCTCACGCAAGGTCGCCTTTACATCCTCCCAGATCTCCTCGGGATAGAAATCGGCGATTTCAGTACCCTGATAATGAATTCGGGTAGGTCTGGAAACGGATGCGACTTTTTGACCTTCAGGGGTAAAAACGATCCCCTTAATATTTGTTGTACCGATATCGATACCAACGGTAAACACTGTTTATCTCTCCCGATAGAATTTTACCAAACGATACACCAATGACGGTTTCATATCCATAGTTTTTCCATAGTTTTTATTGATGATACGTGCGAAAAAATTATTGACTTGCCCATAAATTATGATAGCGTCTGATTGTTACAATTCAGTATTGAATACGATCAATTGCTCATAAACTTTATTGTCTGCAACGTTGAATTAGATTAGTAGCCCATTTATCTTCACGGAGAGCACTTATGAGTCGATCGATTACACACCAACCCCAAGTGCAGTTTCCGAACATTCCAAGTCACAACGTTTATTCAAATTGTATTTACAAAAAAAATTTAAACATGCAGAGTTGTATCATTTTCGAAGGTTTTGAAGAGGTATACCGACATAAAGAAACCGTTGTTTTAGGTTTGTGACATCCTCTATTCTTATCAATAAATTGTAATATATTAAGTGTATTAAAAAATATTTATTCAAGTATCGATATAATTAAAAAATCTGGGTCGGGAGGCCC
>JAHEHB010000146.1 GCA_024644775.1 Deltaproteobacteria bacterium | reverse complement strand
TGAATAGTCGTGTGTTTGTTTCAAGCGTTTTTTTGGCAGTCTGTGAGTTTTTTACCAGATCAAGGGTTTTGATCGCCGCTGACACAAGGGGTGGGGGTAGAGAATTTGAGAAGAGATATGTGCGGGACCGTTGTCTGAGCATCGCGATAATATGTTTGCGCCCGGTGGTAAAGCCGCCTGAGGCGCCACCGAGGGCTTTGCCTAAGGTGGATGTGATAATATCAACTCGGTTCTGAACACCGAAAAGTTCGGCGGTCCCACGCCCCGTCGGACCGATAAAACCGGTTGCATGGCTATCGTCCACCATAACCAGGGCATCGTATTTTTCGGCCAGATCCGTGATTTTATCCAACTTGGCATAATCGCCGTCCATGCTGAATATACCGTCTGTTGCTATCAGCCGGGTCTGCTCCCCAGTAGCCTCCTTAAGGCAATTTTCCAGCGATACCATGTCCCCGTGAGCATAACGGTACCGTGCGGCTTTACATAAACGAATACCGTCGATGATGGAAGCATGATTCAAAGCATCAGAAATGATCGCATCTTTGTCCCCGAGGATCGTTTCGAAAAGACCGGTATTGGCATCGAAACAGGAGGTGTAAAGAATGGTGTCATCGGTGCAAAAAAAATCACTGATTTTTTTCTCCAATTGCCGGTGAATATCTTGGGTGCCGCAGATAAATCGCACAGAAGCCATTCCGAATCCGCGTTGGTCGAGACCCTCCTTAACTGCTGCGATGATTTCTGGATTGTTGGCTAGGCCGAGATAATTGTTGGCGCACATATTTAATACCTGCTTTTCGCCAACATTGATTTGGGCTTCCTGGGGCGATGTAATATAATGTTCGGTTTTATGCAAACCGGCCCTTGTGATCTCTTCCAGTTCTTCTGTTAAAGCTTTATGAATTTTTCCATACATACTCGATGACCTCATATGATCTTAATGGTTTCGATTATGTTCAAAACAGACGTCTATGAATTGCTCATAACACATTTTTTCAAAAGATTCTCGTTGGTTTCCAACCATCGAAATAATCGGATACCGTGCATAAGATACTTCAGACATTCCGGAGGATCAAGGTTGGAATTGAAACCGTAATCCAACGTCCAGCTGAGCACGAAAAGATTTGTCATATGAATTATTTGAGGGAGACATTCAATTTCTGGATCGGATAAAGGTCCGATCCCCTTTTTTTCCTTGATTTCCATTTGATAGGCGTTCAGGAAATTGTTCACCCGAGTCGGTAAAAGATTTCCGTCTATACTCTCCTTCCATGCGGTACAAAAATATATGAGTGCAAGGGCAACGTCGAAACATCTCGCATCTATTTTAGACCAGTCGAAGTCACAGACTCCGGTTACTTTTCGGTTATAAAACCTTAGATTTCCCGGATGATAGTCTCCATGAACGGCAAGGTGTGGCAGCATATCGTATTGACTTATCTCTATAGTATTCAGACAATGCATTAGAATAGTTTGAAGCGTATCCAGATTTTCCATGAATAAGGTTGAGAAAAGGGATTGGTTTGGGCGTTTTGTGTAGTTTTCCCACTGCGTTGTAAGGAACAACAACTGATCGACCATTCTTAGGTGTCCTTCGGGGTTTGTCTTTTCCCATCTAAAAATCGTGTTGTGGTAAAGGGCAAGGGTTTTTGCTGCATTTATCAATTCATCGGTCATGCACAAAGGGCCATCCCATGTGTATCTGTCTTCTCCCGGAAGCCACTCAAAAACAGCCATGAAATCATATTTTTTATAGGTTTTGATGTGTGATCTGAATTTTAGGTATGTCTTATTATCTATGGTGTTAACGAGTCGAGGGGATAAATCAAATTGTCTCCTTTTCAATTCATTTAATAAGGAGTGTTCGAACCGAATGTCCTCTTCTTTACTAGTTTCCGCGTAATGCCTTAACATATAACGGTATTTTGTTCCGTATCTTAGAGTTTCAAATTCATAGTTGGCATTGACATAGCCTCGGAAGTTTTGTTCAATATGGAGCAAATCACCGAGTTGGTAATGTTTGAGTAGTATTTTATTTATAAGTCCAAAAGTCTTCATTGGATTTTTCTAATAAAGAACTTTTATGGGCATGCCCATCGGCGGCCATAGAAACAAGACGGCGAAACCGACTACGAGCAACAGAATAACGCTTGCCGGTATTCCGTACAGGAAAAATTCGCCGGTCGTAAACTGTTTTGATTCATATGCGATGGCATTCGGTGCCGCTCCCACAAGCAGCAAAAAAGGCATGCCTGCTGTGGTTAGGGATACGAAAAGGATGACGTCCGGCGCGACTCCTAAATAAGGAGCCAGCACTAAAGCCACTGGAAGCGAAATCGCAATGGCTGCCACGTTCATAATAAAATTGGTCATGATCATTATGAAAAACGCAATGCTTATGATAAAGACGAACCAGTTGCCCCCATGGGTTATCATCAGCCACTGTATGGCAAGCCATTTGGCTGCCTCTGTTTCCCACAGACAAAAACCGATGCTCATGGCGCCGGCAAAAAGCAGAATGATGTTCCAGGGGATTTCTTCCAAATCATCGATATCCAGAATGCCCGTAATAAAAAATAGAATCGTCGATGTCAAAATGATAGCTGTTTTGTCAAGTGGTTGTAATTGAGAAATCAGCGAGCGTAAGCAAAGCGTCAAAATACAGCCTGAGACGATCACAACAGCGATAACCTCGTTTTTGGTCATCGCCCCCAGTTGAGAATTAAGCTGTCTTGCCCTTTCTCTTAAACCGACTATGATTTTTTTTTCCGGTTTAAAAAATACTAAGAAAAATACCCAGAGAACAAAGACCATTAGCCATCCCACCGGGAACATATAATAGCTCAGCTCAAAGAAATCGACATGTTTGCCGGCGATATTATTAAAGAAGCCAATGGCGACTGCTCCGCGTGCAGCCCCCAAGAGTGTGATGATACTGCCGGCACCGGCGACATACGCCATTCCCATAAACAGACCCTTTCCGAATCTAGTGGGTTGGTCTCCCTCTCCGTAAAGTCCGTAAATTGAAACAAGAAGCGGGAAGATGGTGGCTGCTACCGCTGTGTGTGCCATGATATGAGTTAATATGGCGGTGACAACAAAACAGCCCAGATATATCCGACTGGTTTTTTCGCCAACGATCAGCAACATTTTGTAGGCAAGACGCTTTGTTAGCCCCGTCTTTGTAAACACCATGCCGATTACCATGGAAGCAAAAATAAACATTACCGATGGATCCATAAAATCGGTAAACGCAGACCTGGCAGGTCGAATAAAGAAGAGTACTTGAAGCACGCCGATGGCTAAGCTGGTTATTCCGATGGGTACCACTTCAAAGACCCACCACGTTGCACCAAGTACTGCCACAGCTAGCGCACCTTTTCCTTTGTTGCTCAATACAAAATGCTTCCCCATGGGATCAACGGCATCAGACCACGGAGGAGAATAATAAATGATCGCAAAAAGCAGTATGCCCAAAAAGAGAAAAAAAAGTCGTTTCAATTTAAAAGCGTCATTGTTTATGGGGAGTTCTGGATTATTCGGCATCGTATATTTCTCGCTTGCTATTCAGGGACCGATCGTGGTTTTTTCAGTTTCAGGATCTTTACAGCTCACATGCACTGAGGGTTTCTACTACTTCCTTAAACAGATCTGTTTGTCTCAAAACTCCGACTATTTTCTTACCACTTGTTACTAACAATGATTGATGATATTCGATTGCCATTTTATGTATCGCTTCAGGCAGAGAAGCATTTTCATCGATGAGTTCATGTTTAGCCGGCGTCCGTATCAGCCTTTTTACTTTCAGCCTGCCGGACTCTCTGCAAATATCGATTAACGGTTTTTCCCAAAACCCGCAAAGATCCAGCATCGGCTTTAGATAGGTGGCGCTTATACCGAAGCGGGATAGTGATTTGGATTCTTCGATATGCATTTCTTTGGGCTCCAGCGCTCTCAAAACATCTAATTGACTTAGTTTCCCTATAACTTCACTATTTTCATCAACGATGATCAGTATCCGATGTCGTTTCGCGCCGTGTTCATAAGCCGCTTGAGCTTCATTCAGTGCCCATGCAACCTCAAACAATGTTGCCTCCACTGAAATGGTGCCATATTCGGAAAGGGGGGTTTTGATATCCTTTACCATTTTTGATTTCATCGCAATTCTCCCAGTGCCGAATGAATTTAGGCACAAAACGCTTGATCTGCAATTTTAGCAACAAAGTAGGTCCCTAAAATAGGCAATTTGAGATCGAATAAACGTTTGTACCTCTGTGTAAAGCATAATTTTTATTCCCGGAGAAAATATGCAGTACACATCTTGCTAAAGATCATACCATTTCTTTCTAATAATAAAATTTTCAATATCATCCGGGTGGACCTGCTTCTCTGATAGGACTTTGTCCCTGACTGAAATGCCTGCTTGATGCACCGTATTCGGATCGCCGGAGATCAGCGGATGCCACCACTTTAATTTTCTTCCCTCAGCCATACATCGGTAAGCACACAGATTCGGTAGCCATTTTAGCCGGTGAATATTATCCGGAGTCAGTTGTATACAGCCTGATGGTAACAGGTAGGGGTCATGATATATCGAACATCGGCATCGTTCGATATCTAAGAATCGGCACGCAATATGTGTATAGTAGACTTTCCCGGTTTTTTTATCCTGCAATTTGTGTAGACAACAAATGGCGCAACCATCGCAAAGCAATTCCCACTCGTTGCGGGTCATTTCGTTAAGCGATTTCGTTTTCCAAAAATAATTGTTTTGAGCCGTTATCACCACGATATTTCAACCCCACGTTTGTTAGATCTCGATGCACGCCAAAGTAGCGAGCCTAATCGCATTTTAATACATTCTAAAACATCCGTAGACACGTATCAATAAATAATTGACAAAGGGAGTTGGTTTAGTCAAAATCTAGGTCATTCGGCTATAATATTTTTTCGGGATGTTTCGATGATGTTTTGGAAATGATATGAAAGCTTGTGTTGAGGAGGATCCATAGATGCAAGATTATTTGATTAAAACCTACGAAACGCATTTGCTGAGCAGAAGAGAATTTTTGTGGCTAACGTCGCTTTCAGCCACAGGGATTATGGCAGGATGTGCAACCAATCCGGTCACTGGAAAATCTCAGTTTATGCTGATTTCGGAAGATCAAGAAATAGATATTGATAAAAAATACTCGCCGCATCAGTTTTCAACGGATTTCGGCATTACACAGGACAAGGATTTAAACAGCTATATCAATCGAATCGGAAGAAGCGTAGCCGACATTTCCCACCGTTCTCATATGCCGTATTCGTTTCAGGTGGTCAACGCGAACTATGTGAATGCATATGCTTTTCCAGGAGGCAGCATCGCCGCCACCCGTGGGATCCTGCTTAAGCTTGAAAATGAAGCGGAGCTGGCGGGATTGCTGGGTCATGAATTGGGACATGTAAACGCCCGACATACCGCTCAACAGATGTCAAAGGGTGTCCTCACCCAAGTGGTTTTGAGCGGGGTTTCCCTTGCGGCCGGGGCGTATGGCGCAGGCTATGGGCAGCTGGTTTCGCAACTTGGAATGATGGGTGCTGGAGCATTGCTCGCCTCTTACAGTCGAGAGAACGAACGGGAGGCGGATTCCTTGGGAATATCCTACATGGTTCAAACCGGTTACGGACCGGAGGGATTTATTGGATTGATGGATATGCTCAACAATTTATCAAAAAGAAAGTCGGGTGCTGCGGACCTTCTATTTGCCACACACCCCATGAGTGATGAAAGATATCAAACCGCTGTTTCGTCGGAGAAAACAACCTATCAGTATGCACAGGGTCAGCCGCTGTATAAAGAACGCTATATGGACAATACAGCAAAACTTCGAGCGATTTCAGACGCTATTGAAAAAATGCAACAGGGGGAAAAGGCACTGGGGCAGCGAAATTATTCGGAAGCGGAAGAACATTTTCGTGCGGCGTTAAAAAAGACACCGTCCGACTACACCGGACTTGTTTTGATGTCAAAGACGATGCTTGCTCAGAAAAAGTACAACGACGCGTTACAGTATGCTGACGAAGCAAAACGTGTTTATCCAGAAGAAGCCCAGTCCAATCATCTCAGCGGTTTTGCGAATATTAAGAAAAAGCGTTTTGAGGCCGCATATGATGATTTTAGTCGATACAACAGACTGCTGCCTGGGAATCCAAATACCCTGTTTTTTATGGGATTATCCCAGGAAGGCATGAAGCGATACAAAAACTCCGCACAATATTATTATCGATATTTACAACAAATAAAAGAGGGCCCACAAGCGAAATACGCATATGAACGGCTGGTACAGTGGAAATACATAAAATAGAGCCGAAGTGGAGGTGGGTGTGAAAAGAGGCCTATTAATGGTCTTTACAGGTGATGGGAAAGGAAAAACAACAGCGGCTCTTGGGCTGGCGCTTCGGGCCATTGGACATGGGTTTAAAATATGTGTTGTTCAGTTTATCAAAGGCTCGTGGCAGTATGGAGAGTTAAATTCGGTAAAACGGTTTGAAGATTTAATGGATTTTCACGTAATGGGACGGGGATTCACCTGGAAGTCAGACGATTTTAAAAAAGATAAAAAAGCCGCGCTGGATGCCTGGCAATTTGCAAAACAGATGATCACATCCGGCAAATATCGAATCATCATTTTAGACGAATTGACGTATCTTGTAAAATTGAAAATAATTGATGAATATGAAATTGTAGATAACTTATCCAATAGACCCCAAGGTCTACACGTGGTTGTCACCGGAAGAAGCGCACCTCAATCGCTCATTGATGCGGCGGATCTTGTCACAGAAATGAAGGCGGTTAAACATCCGCTGAAAAATGGAGTCAAAGCGCAGAAAGGAATTGAATTTTAATAAGATTTACTCTCTCGCAGTCCCCGCGGAGTTGGTATCGTTTGCGACTTTGTGATTCCACCAAAAATCATTTTTACCCACCGGATCAAAGGTCTTCCATTTCCCATTGACTAAAACTCGAGGAGATAGTCTGGTTTCGTCCCGCCCGCATCGCATAAGCCTGTCGAGGCTCATAATCCATCCCATGATTAACCCGTGTTTTTTAACGCTTTGGAGACTGTATTCGGAATCTGAGGGATACATGGGGCACTCACCGATCCTCACAGCAGAGAGATGGTTCAATGGTCCCCGGTAGAATTTGACGACAGCGGAGAACGGATTTAACGTGTCTTCCGTTTCCGGTTTAGCGATATTAGCGGAATGGCAGGCAAGGATGTTGGAAATTAAAATGCAGCAGAATATCGATCTTTTTAGTATCATTATGATTGTCAGCCGCAAGTTAGCGGTTTCGTGTTAATCCGCTCCGCAAATGAGGCAATACAAAAACCGAAACCGGCTACCAAAATAATCGTGGCGCCGGAAGTTAAATTAAACACATAAGCGAGCCAAAGCCCTAGGATTGAAAAGATCGCGCAGAACACACTGGATAGAACCATCATTTTTACAAGAGATTTCGAGAATTTTTCCGCGATGGCGGGTGGAATCGTCAACAGTGCGATCACCAAAATAAGCCCAACGACTTGAATGATCACCACTATGGAGACCGCCGTCATGCCGATTAGCAGCAAATAGAGAGCCCTTACAGGGACACCCCTCAGACGGGCAAATTCGTCATCATACGACATGGCCAGGAAATCATTATAAAAGTAGATTACAACGAGCAGCACACCTATACAGACAGCTATCATTTGTAAAAGATCTGAATACGGTACTGTGAGGATGCTGCCAAACAGGTAACTCATCAAGTCAACGTTATAGCCGGGTGTTAGGTCCAATAGTATTACACCGAATGCCATTCCCACTGCCCAGATAACGCCGATGATGGTATCGGCCCGGTGTTTGGCCTTCAGGGTCGCTGTTGCCATGATGAGAGCGGCGAGTAAGGAAAAGCCGGTGGTACCCACGAAGTATGGAAGACCGAAAAAGAAGGCAATGCCAATTCCCCCGTAAGCTGCGTGTGCGATACCGCCGGAAAGAAAAACGATTCGATTCACCACAATTAATGTGCCAATGATGCCACAGGTGAGGCTGGCAATAATGCCTGCCAGGAGCGCATTTCTCATAAATTCATACTGAAGCGCTTCTAACATCAGTGTTTCCTTAATACTCGGTGCGGTAGTCCATGGGCAACCAGTTCCACCGGGCACTCATACGTGGCCAGCATTTCTTCTGTTATTTCGGCTTCGTCATGATAGTGAACAAGCCGGTTAACGCACGCCACCGATTTTATGTAGCTGGACAATATCATCAAATCATGGCTGACCATCAGGATGGTGGTCATTTTGTTGAGTTCTTTTAAAAGGGAATAGAATTCGGTTTGTCCGTGTGTGTCAATACTCGCCGTGGGTTCATCCAATAAGAGTAAATCCGGTTTGGAGACCAGAGCCCGCGCAATGAGTATCCGCTGTCGTTGCCCACCGGATAGTTCAGTGATGTTGCGATGGTTAAGCTCGCTCATCGCCATTTTGTCTAACGCTTCTTGGGCTGCGATTCGATCTTTTTGGGAATGACGGGACCAGCCTTTGTGGGATCTCAATCTCCCCATCAGCACAACATCTAATACAGACACAGGAAAATTTCTGTTGGGATGAATATCTTGAGGCACATACCCGATTCGACGAGATACATTTCGCGGAGGCTCCTCGAAAACGCGGACCGTTCCTTGATCAGGTTCCAACAACCCAAGCATTAATTTGAGCAATGTTGTTTTGCCGCCTCCGTTTGGACCGATCAGGGCAAGAAATTCTCCCTTATTCACGGTGAGATTTACGCTTTTCAGGACCTCATTTCCATCAAAGGCGAAGTGGAGGTTTTTGATTTCAATAATTGGTGAAACCATTCTACGAATACCTTAGTGCCGCTTTTGTTGGTGAAAATATGTTGCATACGCTCTGAGATGTCAATATGTATTTTTGGAGCTCATGTTAGGATATTTTTTATCTTTGATTTTTCTGCAATTATCTATTAAAGAAAAAAAAAGTAATTAATCTGATGAAAGGAGGGGTATGATCATGGCCATCTGTCACGAAATGAAACCAGGCGATCTGTTTGCGTGTGACGCCTGTGGGCTTGAGCTTAAGGTGGAGAAAGCCTGCGCCTGCGGTTCGGAGGAAGAAGGGGCTTGCTCTGTTCCGTTGCAATGCTGTGGTAAGGACATGGTAAAAAAGTCTTAATCATTGGCGAATCAACTTGCGACATGGATGAAGCGGCGGCATTTTTGCTACCGCTTCATTGTTTTGTGAACCGGTACCACGCGGTTTTTTGGATTAATGGCAGCCGCAGCAGTGACTGCCACATTCCGAGATCTCTGCCATGGCTCGTATTATCTCGCGACTTTCTGCGGCCACGATCCGAGTTATTTTAAATTTTAGATAAACTGACATGAGGTTATCTGCAAGCTTGGGGAGTGGCACCGCAATATGTTGAAACATGGAATGAATTTCAGAGTGTTGTACTTTCAGATATATTTCTTCTCCCACGGATTTGTTCGCCAATTTAAATTCAAATGGTGATAATCCATCCGTTCCGATTCCAAAAATAAAGGCAAACTCGGACGGTTCGTTTATCAAATCCGACGCATCTGGTGTGGAGCCCGATTCGACCGAGAGGGTGATCTTTTTTAAGTTATCCACTTTCGGCTTATTTTGATTCATGAGTTTCCCTAAGACAAATAGAGGTTATCGAAAGCAACTTGTCGTCTACTTAATCATGGTGTCAATATAAGGCTCTTTGAAGCATTTGCCAATGGGGTAGGGTGGGAATGTATGGGGGTTTATTGACACCTATTGATCTATAGCCTATGTTACGAATCAAAAAGTCCCGTTTTTTTAAAACCTTTTAGTGTTTCTTTAGCAAATAACGGATCTTTCAATCGCAATAGTGGAGGTGCCCATGAGTTTGTTTGTTGTGGATGCGGAAAAATGTAACCGTGACGGAATCTGTGTTGAAACGTGCCCGCCGCAGATCATCGAATTAAAGGACAATGATACGATTCCGGTGCCCATCGAAGATGCGGATGAGATTTGCATCCATTGCGGTCATTGCGTGTCGGTTTGCCCTACCGGTGCATTGTCTCATTCAACCATAAAAATTGAAGATTGCCCGCCTCTCGAAAAGGAGTGGTATTTGAGTGTGGCGCAAGCGGAGCATTTTTTGCGATCCCGCCGATCGATCCGAACCTACAAAGACAAAGTTGTAGACCGAGAAACCCTCACCAAGGTGATTGAGTTGGCTTGTTATGCACCCAGCGGTAATAACAGCCAGCCTGTTGAATGGCGGGTTATCTACGATTCGGATGCGGTACAACGTCTGGCCGGACTGGTTGCCGATTGGATGCGGTATGCCATTAACGAACAACCGGATTTGGCTGCATCCATGCGTTTAGACCGGGTTGTGGCGGCCTGGGAAGCCGGTAAAGATCGCATTTGCCGCAGCGCGCCCCATATAATTGTTGCCCATGCACCCAAAGACCTTCGGCCTGCCCAGGCAGCGTGCACCATCGCATTGACGTACCTGGAATTGGCGGCTCCGGCTTTTGGCCTGGGGGCGTGTTGGGCCGGTTATTTTAATGCGGCTTCGAATCTTTGGCCGCCGATGAATTCAGCTCTCGAACTTCCGGAGGGGCACGCTAGTTTTGGTGCGATGATGGTCGGATATCCGAAATATACGTACCAGAGAATACCGAGTCGGAATCAAGCGAAAATGAGTTGGCGCTGATTTAATCTAAATGGACAAAGGAGAAAAAGATGAAGAAGATTATCGTGGGTTACGATGGGACCAATACCGCCAGGGCGGCCCTTGATTTGGGAAGAGAATGTGCCAAAGCGTTTGATGCTGGGATTTATGTTATCTATTCACTTGCCGGAGGCTCCGAAACGAAGGTCGACGAAATAAAATCGGCTGAAGAAGAACTTGAATATGCAAAGACCTATTATGAGAAGGAAAATGTTGCCTGTGAGACCCATCTTCTGATCCGGGGTATGACACCCGGTGAAGATATCGTTCAATTTGCAAAAGACAATAAGGCGGATATGATCGTTATGGGAGTAAGGCGGCGATCCAAGGTTGGTAAGCTCATGTTCGGCTCCACCGCCCAACTGGTGATTCTGGAAGCGCCCTGTCCGGTTATGACAGTGAAATAAGAGCCATAACGCTCGGAAATATATAAAACCGCACATGCAGAGTATTACAATCCAAAAAAACACAGACGTTTAGGGTAGGGCATCTGTGTTTATTACGATTGTTAATACCCCCTCCTTGCGGCGGAATCATACCTTTAAATTGGGTTTCAGAGCTTGCCCTGGGGTTGAATACCTTTTGATGAGGATGACATATGCCCAGACTCGTGGGTGAGCCGGCCGATCTTGCCCAGGTGGACCCGACCGTAGGAACGAAGCCACAGAGGCCCCAACGAGGCAAAAAGCAGGCCTTGAGCCATCCCCATGATGACCACCACCGCCCGGAATCATCCACACCCCCAGCACCAGCGTAAAAACACTCATGGCCGGGACAACCATTGCGATGGACGTGGCAAACAAACGATGGATCGCCAAGTGATCGGCCAACCAGCCCCCACCAGCTGTGTGACCGCCAACACCTCCGCGAACAGCCTGTCGGGTGTGGCCAGGTGTTTCTGAGCAACCCCACGGGATGCAAACAAGGGCACAATCGATTAAAGTTTTTTTGAGGTGATGAGCTATTTACTGTAGAAAATGTGGCATACATAATCCGCAGGATACAGCGATCTGCCGCATGTGCCGGTCAGATCTCATCGATGCAGCCCCCAGCCCCCCTGTTAAAGTGTTCGTCGATCTGACACAGTCTCCTTTTGCGGCT
>JAHEHB010000507.1 GCA_024644775.1 Deltaproteobacteria bacterium | reverse complement strand
AGAAACGATAGCCCTCGCTATTTTTCGCCAATGCTCAATGACAGTTTTTTTAGCACATCCATGAGGTAAATTCAAAAAATTTTTGTATCCAAAAATTATAGCCCTTAAAAAAATCGCACCATGACCGTGGGGGGAAAAATTTTTTAATATCTTGGTACCAAACGATATATTCAAGTTTAACTATCTGTATTTTATATGTAAAAAATTTATTTTTTTTATTGACATTTTATAAATTATACTCTAATCAAATTCTCTAATATTTTACTGAACGATATTGTTGTATACAAAAATGAAACCACTGCACGTCCGGCCCGTTGACAAACGAAACGTGATTCCGGTAAGGGAGCGCACATACGGATTTCTAAAAGAAAGACTCTTATCCGGCCACTTTGAACCGGGTGAACGGTTGACCGAGGAGTATCTGGCAGCAGAGCTCGGGGTCAGCCGAACGCCGGTGAGAGAAGCGCTCCATAAACTGGAACGGGAAGGGCTGGTAACACCCCTTGAAACAAGGGGGTTTTGCGTTCCGTCTGATTCAATAGAAGAAATGGAAGAGCTCTTCGAGATTCGATCCATACTAGAAGGATACGCGCTCCGTTGTGTCTGTATGTCGATTACCGAAGAAAATCTTGCGTACCTTGAATCGTTTATCGATGAGGCCGCACAAGCGTTCGACCAGAAAGAAATTGATAGGATCTTTCACATTAACACGAAATTTCATGATACGTTACACAGCTTGGTTTGCCACAAACCTCGACTGCACAATTTAATGGCCGAAATGCGTAAATATGTGCTCAGGTACCGAAAAAACACCCTTTATCATCTTGCCGGCGCGAAACGCGCCATTGAAGGACATCGGAAAATCATGCTGGCGTTAAAGTTGAAAGACCCGGATCTTTGTGAACGGATCATGCGAGAACACATCCATGAATCCAAAGAAGATGCGGCACAGGCAACCTTTGCGGAGACCTGATTCGTTTGGGCATTCTAGTTAGATGGTAGCAATATCAAATATTACGTTTTTTAAGGAGGATGTATGAGGGCGGATCCAGATAAATGCATCGCATGTAAGAGATGCTTTTCTTATTGTCCCATGGGAAGAATCCAGTCATTTCAGCGTCATGATATGATTCCCGGTAGGGTGTATATCGAAATCGATCAAGATGCTTGTACTGACTGTGGTTGCTGTTTACGCGCCGACATTTGTCCGGTCAACGCGTTGTATCAACCCCAGGAACAGTGGCCGAGAGAGGTTCGAGGTATTTTAAGTAATCCAATGATTGAGTTTAAAGGATCTCAGGTTCCAGGGCGCGGCACTGAGGAGATGAAAACAAACGATGTCAAGGGAAGCTTTTTGCCGGGCGAAGTCGGTGTTGGCGTGGAACTCGGGCGGCCGGGAGTGGGCGCTTATTTTCGGGATGTTGAAATTGTCGCCATGGCCTTAATGGACGCAAACATCGGCTATGAGTTGGCGGACGAAAACCCGGTTACCCACTTCATGGAAGATAAAAACACCGGAAAACTTCGGGACGATGTTCTCGGGGAGAAGGCGACCTCCGCCATTATTGAAGGCAAGTGCAAGCTTGACAAACTGCCTGAAGCCCTCCGGGCGCTTCAGGAAGCAGCCAAAAAGGTCGAAACGGTATTTACTGTGGAAGTCATCACCAAAGTCGGTCCTGCAGGAGAAGTTCCCATCAAATCGGTCTTTGAAGACATGGGTATCTGGTATTCCCTCAACAGCAAAAACAATGTCGGGATCGGGGAACCGTCTTTTAATTTCTATCCGGATAGGGATTAGTGATTCGTTTTGATATAGGAGGAACTTATGACGCATAGTTTGCATCGCAGAGGCGATTACGAAGATTTAAAGAACGATTTTGTGGTGTTGGGCTGTCCGGCAACCGGTGTCAATAAAAAAGGATCGGCACCCAAGACTCAAAAGTTTTTAAGTATTTGCTACAAGCACGGCCCGGTGAATCTGGGAGACATGAAAACCGGCAACATTCATAACACCACCATGGCAGATATACTGAACCGGGTCACTGACGGGACCATTGTGGAGTGTACGTTTGATAACCGGGATAAGATTGTCGCTCTGTTGAAAGACCTAAACGAGAATAGGCCCGGGATTTCGGTAATTATATCCGGGGTAACGGATGTGGTGCAGCAGTGTATGAAGGAAGCAGGGCTGGGCCCTATCCATTCTCTTGAATATTCCCTGGGCACTTGGGGACAAACCGAGCGACTACCGGAATATGAGGTACTTAAAACCACCACCATGTGCGGTCATGCGATGATTGCCACGGATCTTGTGGGAAAAATGGTCCGGGACGTAAAACGCGGCCGTAGAACCGTCGAGGATTGCTGCAAGGAGATAGCGGAATGCTGTACTTGTGGTAACTATAACTTGACGAGAGGCGAACGTTTGTTCCGAGAGTTGTTGACGGTCTACACCGTCAGAAACCTATACTAAGAAGGAGAAAGAGATGAGATACGTGGTTATCGGGGGAAGCGCTGCCGCTGTGAGTGCGGTGGAAGCGATTCGATCCATCGATAAACTTTCGACGATCGACTTGTTTAGCGATGAGAAAACTCCCCTCTTTTCAAGAGTACTGCTACCCTATTATGTCGCAGAGCAGCTTTCGAAGCCGCTGTTGAATTTTCGATCGGCGGATTTCTTCGACGAATTTGAGATCTCGCCTCACATCGGGGTTCGGATCGAAGAAATCTTGCCGGATAAAAAGACCGTCAAGGCAGATGACGGAAATACGTATGCATACGATAAGCTGCTGATTGCTACCGGCGGAAATGCGATTATCCCGAAACTTCCCGGAGCCGATAAGGAAGGGATATCGCCATTAAAAACCATGGTCGATGCAGACCGCGTTTTAAATATGAAAGGATCAAAGGCGGTGGTGATCGGAGCCGGTAGTATCGGAGTGGAATCCGCCATCAGTCTGCTGAAAAGGGGGATGAATGTCACGCTGGTGGAACAATTGAGTCAAATTCTACCCACGATTTTCGATGAAGAAGCCGCTTCAATCATCCGAAAAGTAATTGAAGATATGGGGGTGGAGGTGATTACCGGTGAGAGGGCGATTGAGTTTCATGGAAACAGCCATGTTACCGCCGTTGCTACCAGAGATGTTACGATCGACTGCGATATGGTGGTTTTGGCAGTTGGCGTTCGACCCGCTGTCGGTCTTGCAAAAGATGCGGGTATCGAAATCGGATCGATGGGAGGGATCAAAACCGATCGTCAGATGCAAACCAGTGCTTCGGGTATCTATGCAGCTGGAGATGTCTGTGAGACGTTCGATATCGCCCGAAACGCCCAATACGTGAATGCGATTTGGCCCATGGCGGTGGAAGGAGGGCGAATTGCGGGTCTTAACATGGCGGGCCGGAAAGCGGTGTTCCCAGGATCTGTTCGTATGAACTCTATCGGAAATTTTGTCGGATTTCCTGCCATGTCCATGGGAGTCACCCATCCGGACGAATGTACGTATGCGGATGAGGAGTGTTATTTTGAAGAAATAAAGAATCGCACGAAGAATACGTACAAGAAAATCATTCTGAAAAATGGGTGTGTCGTCGGTGGTATCTTTGTGGGACAGACTCAAAAATCAGGAATCATAACGACCCTGATACGAAAACAAGTGGATGTCACGGAGTTTGTTCCGGCACTGATGAG
>JAHEHB010000506.1 GCA_024644775.1 Deltaproteobacteria bacterium | reverse complement strand
CCCCTGCTGTTCTGAATCCTCTGTCTCGAATTATTTTGTTAAGATCGACAATTCGTTTCAGATTCTCCGGATGCGATGCAAAGTAATGGCCGAATTTTCCCGGGTCCTGTTCTTTGGGGATCTTTTCAAAAAAATCCGTTGCACCGGCGACGTTACCATAAGCGCAATTTAATAGTTCGAGTGCAAATTCGTCTGCACGGGTTTCCTGTTTTCGGGAAAAGCTCAATTCCGTAATATTCAACGCATGGGCCAGCATCTTGCTGATGTTGCTGTCTGTCCCAAATAAAAAAGTTGAGATTGTTATGAACACAAAAGCCCTTCCCACACCACGAAGATGATCCCGATTGGCATAATGGCCCATCTCATGCGCAAAAGCAAATGCCAATTCGTTTTCAGATGTCATCTTGTCCAAAAGTCCTGTAAAAACGATAATATGACCACCAGGTAAGGCCAATGCATTGACCGATGAAGCGTTTCGTACATGAACTTTGAACAGGTAAGGCAGTTTCGTACAACGTTTCTGAAGGTTCTCCACGAGTGATTGGACATAGCCTTCCCATTCCGAATCGATATCCTCGGCATCCGCGGATCGAATAAAGAGCTCTGACATTTTTGTTTCAAGATCGGTTGAAATCCTTGGTACAATCAGATCTACCGCAAACCCCAGTAGGATATAGATCGCAATGACAATACCAAGCAAAGAGAGGGTGAGGACGAAAAATTCTCGTAACATCGAGGTGGGCGTCACATTGACATTCGATTTCGGTAACCGGGGCGTATATTTCATCTACTGATCCATACCTAAATCGAGCGTTTCAAATGGTGACACAATGCTAAAAAGATAATAAACTTCTAACATTTTAACACGCCATACGTTTCATGAAAGCAGGACAGATAACTATCCATTAGGTGTCTATATATTAAAAAAAATATCACGATTTGAAATCCTCCGGACTTGCCGAGTTTACCGGATTTGCTGTGTTGCAGGATTCTTGCGGTAGCTAACTACAGCAGTGCGCCCTGCGCCTTACATCTCCGGCAAACTCAACAAGCCCTCAACTCAGACTACCGTCAGGGCAGTCCCGTAAGCGATGGCCTCTAAACATCCCACGCCCTTTTTATTGGCATTTCTGCCAATGGTGGATGTTTCGATGCGGACATTGACGATGATCTTTGAATCACCGGCCATTTCCTTCATGCGAAGGAGCGCTTCCCGGCGTGCCCGGTCAATGAGGCTTTCGTATGACTTGACGGTACCTCCGAAGATATTGCGAAGTGATGCGGTAAATCGTTTAAAATAATCGATGGAAATGACGGCACTGCCGTACACCAATTCAGCAGATTGGATCTTATCATCAGGATAGTTGACCGTTTTTATGGTCACGGCAGACAAATTAATGAACATTTTTTCACGGTGATCGATGGAACGGTAGTGGTATCGTTCTGCGAAGGTGCCCGCCAGATAACCGACTGCAATCAGAATGATGAAAAATAATAAATTATACACCGGCAATCTCCTTTTACCCAACAAAAACGGCTGTTCCATATACGTATAACTCAGCAGCCCCCTGGGCAACCGAGGAGGTCGAAAATCTCACATTAATGATGGCATTGGCACCGAGTTGACGCGCCTGATCAACCATTCGGTCCAATGCCTGCTGGCGGGATTCCTGTAAAAGCTGTGTGTACCCTTTTAGCTCCCCGCCCACCAGATTTTTAAGACTCGCCATTATATCTCTTCCCACATGCTTGGCCCGGATGGTACTTCCGGAGACCAACCCGAAATGCTCGACAATATTTTTCCCGGGAACCGTTTCAATATTGGTGATGATCATTCTTCCTCCATGGTTTTGCCGTTATGGCGGTAAAGAGCAAAGCAGCCAACCTGCTTAGAACTCAAGTTCCACACCCAAATGTAGCCAAAAAGCTTTAAAAGTTAAAAAAATTCTAAATAATTTTATTGTCGGCCAAAAAAAAGCACTGACACTCACTTTTTTCATTGAATTTTTTTTAATTATTTAGCATAAGTATTTTCTTATTTCAATATGGTCTGTTTTCAGTTAAAAAGGCGGCGGAAACATTTTTATTGTTCAGCATTATCCATGGAACGATTTGAAAAATAAAAACACCCCGACCCCTGAATTAATTATAATTGTTTATAAAAAGATCTTAATAAAGCTAATTTATTGTTTCTATGAGGAGGAAGAGGATGTACAGAATACGAGTGGCGGTATTGTGTTTGGTAATTGTTTTTGTTTTTGGAATGGCGCTAAATGTTGCCGGACAGAATAAAAGCGATACAAAAGAAGCCGTTGAGGATATGGTTGTCCCCATGGGCATTATTGTGCTGAAACCCGATCCCTCGGTCGAACAAAAGAAATCTTCGGTCGAATTCAATCATGCCAAACATTTTACCTATGATTGCCGAACATGTCATCACAAATGGGAAGGTAACGCCAAAATCTCCAACTGCACAACATCAAAGTGTCACGATCTTTTGAAAGCTCCGAAAAAACCGACAAAATACCTGGCTTATACGGAAGATGGAATAAAATATTACAAATATGCCTATCACGAAAATTGCATCGGGTGTCATAAAGAAATAAAAGTTAAGCAGAAAAAAATGGAAATGTTATACAAAGCACCGGAAATAGAGAAAAAAATTGTCCCAACCAGTTGTAACGAGTGTCATCCGAAAGAATAATTTTGACCGTATCGAATAACCTTTTTTTTGCTCCGTGAGACTTTTTTAAAATTCGTGACGTTTTCAATTCCCAAAGGTCTCAATTTGTCAGGCTATGAATCGGGGCGGGAATACGTCCGGCAAGTCTGATAAAAGGATTTGACCCCTGGGCATTGTTCACCGGAACAATGATAGATTCACCCAAAAGCCCTCCGAAAAAAGCACGCTCCCCCGCTTTTTTCCCAGGAACCGGGATCAGACGGGCGGCAGTGGTTTTTTGATTGATGACCCCGATCGCCATTTCATCTGCAATGATTGCTGAAATGGTATCTTCAGAAGTGTTTCCGGGAATGGCAACCATATCCAGACCTACGGAACAAACACTGGTCAAGGCTTCAAGCTTTTCAAGGGAAAGGTAGCCGTCTTCGGCAGCTTTGCCGATATTGAGATCCTCACTCACCGGAATAAATGCACCGCTCAATCCCCCGACATGTGAACTGGCAAAGGCACCCCCTTTTTTAACGGCATCATTTAGAAGCGCCAGAGCGGCCGTCGTTCCTGGAACACCGATGCTTCGAAGGCCAAGGCTTTGGAATATTTCGCCCACACTGTCTCCGACATTGGGCGTAGGGGCAAGGGAAAGGTCCACCACACCAAAACAGATATTCAGATTTTCCGCCACTTCTCTGCCGATCAATTCTCCTACCCGCGTTACTTTATAGGCTGTTCGTTTAATAATTTCAGAAATACGCCCCAGATCCGGATTCTCTTCGGATTTAAGGGCGCGATCGATGGCTTTTTTTACAACACCGGGGCCGCTGACACCGACATTGATGACGGCATCGGGTTCACCGACACCAAGATAAGCGCCGGCCATAAACGGGATGTCCTGGGGAATGTTGGCGAAAACACAAAGCTTGGCACTGGCGATACCGTCTTTTTGTGCGCTTAACTCTGCAGCGCTCTTGATGGTTCGGCCCATCCGCAGGACAGCATCCATGTTGATACCGGCCAG
>JAHEHB010000505.1 GCA_024644775.1 Deltaproteobacteria bacterium | reverse complement strand
TCTCCATCTTTTAGGTTCGTAGGGGTGGTTTCCACAAGGACCTCTGCGGCTGTATTTGAAAGCACCTCGACGCCCGAAACCTCAGGCCGGCCGCAGCCTTCCAAGGTCTCAACGGTACCACCGCATTCCACATGAGAGACCAGTTTTTCGACAGGCAGCTCACCTTCTTTGGATATCGCCGCACCACCGATATCCACAACAGCAACTAGCTCAAGATCCACTCCATATTTCTGCCTCACCGATTCTCGCCGCTCTTCCACCAAACGCCCAAACGCCTTTCCGACATGGCCGAATCCACATAGAATCAACCTTTTTTTGAGCAGTTTCATTTTCTCTCAACTCTCTCCCTCCCCGCATCAAATAAGGGGGGGAATGGTGTCTCTAATATTTCACTCTTATTTCTTCTCTTTATAAAGGCCCATACTGACAATCATTTTTTTGAAGAACTCATCCTGTTTTTTCAAAATCTTTTCTAATCCGATTGTTCCAGATCCATTTTAGATTGCCTCTACCACCGAATCTTCATCGATGCCCGTTTCAGGCTCCTTCCGTTTTTGGTCACAAAGCTGCAATCGCCATCCATCCGGATCTCTCAGTCGTACGTTTCCGCGGCCGGTATGTCGGTTGCGATAGGGTTCACCATCAAACTCAATACCCTTGCTGGAAAGCGCTTCGTAGGTTGTTTTCACATCGTCAGCCTGAAAGGCAATATGGTTAATACCGATATTTTCCTCCCCCAATACAGTATGGATCTCTAATATCGGTTGATTCGGACCTGGCAACTGTAATTCAGCAGACCCACCATGATGATCCGTCCATTTCAACAGTTTAAACCCAAGTTTCTGATAAAAATCGACATGGTTTTTTACATCCTTGACAATGATTTCAATATGATCGATCTGTTTAATCATTCCTATCTCCTTCCTATGCTTGGCAACGTAGTGTATCATCTGCCCCACAACCAAAGAGATCACCTCTCTGGGGAGAAACTCCTTGGGAGCATCCGCCATGAGAAGATCGGTGACCTCTTCTGCACTTTTTTTCTCATCCTTCGTTCTGGCAAAAGAAGCTTCCATCATATGCCGGGTTTGTTTGGCGGATGCCTTGGATTTTTCAAGAAACTGCATCGCATCTTCGCCGGTTCTTGCACCGAAGTGTTCCGCAAGGAGTATTTTAATTTCATAAGACGCCATTTTCTCTAAACTATTCATATACTTGTCAAAGTTTGAATTTGCGGCGGTAAAAATACGGTTCCCGCATGGAATGCCACCGGCATCAGACGCAAACAGCGCTTTTTCCTGTGGGACATACACGGCAATAGAGCAAGAGGAGTGACCCGGTACATCAATAATTTCCATCTTGAGATCCCCGCATTCAAGAATATCACCCTCTTTCACAGCTGCGTCAACGGTTAGCCCTGTAAAATAAAGTTTCAAGGTTTCCGCCTCTTTTTCACGTCCGTACTTCCTAAAGAGCATCTGATTGAGACGCTCAATGGTCTCAACCACCCGCTGCGTTGATAACAGCTCCTTTGCTTTTACTGAAGCGGTCACCGTTGCCCACGGCCAGCGTTTTTTGAAAAATGGTACGATCCCACAGTGGTCAAAATGGGAATGAAGTATGAGGATTCGCTGTATTTTTTTTTCATCGATTTCATATATCTTAAGCTGCTCCAATATTTCAGGAACGATATGTACCATGCCACCTCCCAGGAGTGCATAGTCATCGTTGCCTTTTAGAATGTAAACACAAGATTCCTTTCGACCCAACAGCAAAATTCTATCGGTTACATATCCGGGTCTCTCAAAGATCATTTTTGTTTCCTTTCTGAACCAATTAATCGAGTTCATTACCATACGCCTATTAACAATGAAAGATACGTTTGATGCAAGGCAACAGAAAATTCAAAAATAATTCCAAAAGGTTTTTGATTTTATGGTTAATCTACTGTAATATTCATTTTTTTAAAACAATGGAATGTGGTGCACGGGACTTTTTTACTAAAATAGAGACTGATAGGAGTTTCAAACGCTTTGGAAAGTCGCTGGGATATTACAAAAGATATCGACACAGATTCTCATCCCGAAACGATTATCTCCCCCATTGACGGTGCCGAGTTGGTGTTGGTTCCTGAAGGTGGTTTTACCATGGGGGTCGATGAGGAACAACTGGCTCAAATATTTTTACTCGAGGAGAAATGGAATCCTGTATTTGCCAC
Source organism: Deltaproteobacteria bacterium (assembly GCA_024644775.1). Next base: position 1,480 of record JAHEHB010000505.1, on the reverse strand, counting down.
CGAAACACCCGCTCGTAAAACCTATTTGGATTCTTACTACATCGATCGATATCCGGTCACCAATTATCAATACCGCAAGTTTATTGAAGATACCAACCATCGGGAACCACTGCTCTGGCACGAAGCGCATTGGAATCAGTCGTTACAGCCGGTTGTTTTTGTGGGATGGGACGATGCAAGGACCTATGCGGAGTGGGCCGGAAAATCTTTACCGACAGAAGCCCAGTGGGAAAAGGCCGCTCGAGGTACCGATGGCCGGTTTTGGACGTGGGGTCATGTTTATTTGCCGGATCGATGCAATAACAGAGACTACGAACTTGAACGCACATCGGAAATCGGCATCTTTGACCAGGGTATGAGTCCGTACGGGTGTTACGACATGTGCGGGAATGTATGGGAGATGTGCGAGGGCAACTGGATAGAAGAACTACCCGTTATGCGCGGCGGCTGTTTTTTGGGATCACCAACATTTGTCAGGGCCACCTGCCGATGGAGCCCTGAAGATACCGTAAACGGTGCGCATTGGTTGGGTTTCCGCTGCGTAAAGAATTTATCTTACAATAAGTAAAGATCCATTTCCGGAGCGCCCGGCTTTGGTCCACCCCGGAGGGGCGATATGCATGGTAACGTTTACCGGCAGTGATAAGGTTTTCCGCCGAAGGCGGAAAACCATGAACAGATTTGATCTATGGCAGAGCCGATCATCTCTGACCCCCGCAAAACCGGAGTTTTCAATAATAGAATTATCTAATTTTGGAGGTTACGATGAAATCTTATGATATCGCGGTCATACCGGGAGACGGTGTTGGCAAGGAAGTTTCTCAAGAGGCTATCCAGATATTAAACACGGTGGCAGAAAAGTATGGTTTTTCAGTTAAAACAACCGATTTTGATTGGAGTTGCGATTACTATTTAAAACATGGCGAGATGATGCCGGAAGATTGTTTGAACACTTTAAAGGATTTTGACGCGATTTTTTTGGGTTGTATCGGCGATGCCAACAAAATACCCGACCATATTTCCCTAAAACTGATTCTTAAAGTCCGCAAAGGATTTGATCAATATGTCAACTTGCGCCCGATTCGACTGTATCCGGGTATTGAAACACTTATAAAAACAGCAACACCGGAGACCGTTGACTTTATCGTAGTGAGAGAAAACACCGAAGGCGAATATTCGGGTGTTGGCGGTATATTCAAACCGGAATCTCCTGATGCATTTGCACTTCAAACAGGGGTATTTACCCAAAAAGGGTGTGACCGGGTGATCCGTTACGCCTTTGAACTGGCTCGAAAACGGCGAAAATCGGGAGATAAGACGCAGGTAGGCATGGTCACTAACTGCAGCAAGTCAAATGCGCTAAACTATTCCATGGTATTCTGGGATTCCGTGTACAATGATATTGCAAAAGACTATCCGGACATAACGACCGATTTTGCCATGGTGGATGCCTTGACCATGTGGTTTGTCAAGAATCCCG
>JAHEHB010000504.1 GCA_024644775.1 Deltaproteobacteria bacterium | reverse complement strand
TGCCCAGGGTTCTTTCAAAAACTTCTTGTAAGTGGGAATGCCGCCATATTCCTTGTACAATCTTTCAACCATTTCAGAATCCTGAGTTAGGAAGCGAATGAACTTGGCTGCGATGTCCGGGTGCTTGGACTGAGTCGATATGGCCAAAACGTGGCTGTTGTTAATGGTCCGGCTGGTGCCATCCGGTCCCTTGGGCATAGGGCCGATGATATAATAGTCGTCCGCCTTTTTCCCCCAGCCTGTTAGCTTGCGGGTAACGCCCCTCATCCAAGGTCCGTCAAAGATAAAACCGACTCTTTCTTTTGCCCAATACATGCGGCTTTCTCTCACATCCACCCCTAATGGAATATACTTTTTTTCAGCAAGTTCCTTATACCAATCGAGGGCTGCCACTGTTCCCGGATTGTTGAAGACCACATTACCCTTTGAATCTTCAAACCGGCCGCCATGACCCCACATGGGCGGAAAGAGCCAGTAACCCGAATTGCTGTTCTTAAAGGTCCGGCAGCCAAAACCGTATACATCCGGGCTCAGGGCTGAAATTTTTGCAATCGCCTCTTTAAATTCCGGATAAGTTTCCGGAATCTTCAAAGGAAGTCCCGCTTTTTTCAGCAAAGGTTTCCATCCCAGGCAGACAATCGTTCCTAAATCCAGGGGCACCGCTAAAAGCTTGCCGTTAAAAACACCCTGTTTGTACTGTGACTGGGGCATATCGTTCAATTCTTCTTTGCTGTAATAATTATGCAAATCTACCAAATCACCCGTATCGGCAAATGAGTTTACCCATTTCGGAGTAAGCATCACAACATCGGGCATCGTACCTGCCGCCCTTGCAACCATCAATTGTTGCATGGTTTCCATGAAAGGCGTTAGAACCCCCTCAATTTTAACCCCAGGGTTTTTCTTTTCAAATTCATCCCACCGGGATCTTTCAAGCTCTCTGGCATAGGGCTCGCCGATCATCCACCCTGAATAACGGATCGTGATTTCTTTTGCTTCCGACATCTTGGGTGCGATTAAACAAATCGTCACGGCGACGGTAATTAAGGCAATAATCCCAATTTTTAGAACACCCTTTTTCATGATCAATTTCTCCTTCCTTTTATTTTTTTGTTAATCAGGGGGAAACGACAGTGTTTCCCAAAAAAAGTGTTGTTGCTATCAATAGCCGGTATCGCGGTTCGATTTTTTTAATTTGTGTCAAAATTTAGTGAGAGGCCGTAACAAAATATTGCCGAATCCGGCCATTATGATTTGGACATCGTAGCATGCAAGATACCGCAAAATATTTCTAACTAGTGTCCGTCCAGGGATGAGTCCGCCTCAGGCGGATGCAAGATCAAGGCGGGCGTCCGCCTCCGGCGGATTAACCACCACGATGAAAAAATCGGGACAGGCATCCATACATTTAGTATTTTGAGGATTAAAATTCGGAGCCCAACGCCGATATTGCGGAAATTGGCCATTTCTGGATGGGCACTAATTATTTAAGCTAAATTATTAGAGATCAAAATGTCAAACGATTTTTCGGATCCGTATATGACGATAGGGCAGACCATCCTGCTGAATATAAGCCATAAAGATATCATTAAATCTTATAAAGATCTGAACGATTCCAAGTATACGGTGACTTCCAAACCCGCTACAACCGGTGAAGAGACTGTAAAGACAATGCTGCCAAAATGCACCTATAAACCGCTTGATACCGAAATAGAATGCGCTATGGATGTATTAAAGGGTAATTCCGATGCATTTGTGTATGATTTACCTTTCAACGCTGTATTTATTACGTTGCACGGCACCGATAAGCTGATTTTCCTCGACAAGCCGTTTACAACGGAATCACTTGCGTGGGTGGTCAGGAAAAATGATACGGATTTTCTCAAATGGCTCAACAATTTCTTACAAGAGATCGAGATGGATGGGCGTTACGATAAAATCCACAAAAAATGGTTTAAAAATACAGATTGGTTTAGATATGTTCGATAGATCTGTGAAACTGGATCTTGACAAGTGTCTATGAAATGCCTACCTCTTTCAAATGGAAAGCGAACACCACCATTCACACGACCACGATCATACCGAACCACCGTCCGATTTGGTTTTGCGCGTGCAGGCGCTCGAATCACTTTTGGTCGAGAAGGGTCTGGTCGAACCAGCGGCGATTGACGTGCTGATCGACACTTACGAAACCAAGATCGGCCCGCGAAATGGCGCCAATGTTGTCGCGCGTGCCTGGAGCGATTCAAAGTTCAAACAGTGGCTGTTGACGGACGCGACGGCGGCCATCGGTGCTATGGATTACACCGGACGACAGGGTGAACATATGAAGGTGGTGGAAAACATGCCGAACGTCCATAACCTGGTTGTCTGCACCCTATGCTCATGTTATCCATGGCCGGTGCTGGGCCTTCCGCCCGTCTGGTACAAATCCGCGCCATACAGAGCCCGTGCCGTTGCTGACCCTCGCGGCGTTTTGGAAGAATTCGGCACGGAGTTAGCCGATGACGTTGAAATCCGGGTGTGGGATTCGACCTCGGAAATGCGGTATCTGGTGTTGCCGGAGCGCCCCGAAGGCACGGAGGGTTGGAGCGAAACGGACCTCACCGAACTCGTGACCCGCAACGCCATGATTGGAGTCGAAAAAGCGAAATCGCCTAAGGATATCGGGAGAAGCTCATGAACGGTGCACATGATCTGGGTGGTATGCACGGCCTCGGCCCGATTAAACCGGAACCAGAAGCCGAGGAACCAGTATTTCACGACCATTGGGAAAAACGTGTATTCGGCCTGAATCTGGCAGCCGGGTATCTGGGCAAGTGGAACATCGACATCTCGCGTCACTCCCGTGAACGCCAACATCCGGTAGAGTATTTACGGAATACATACTACGAAAACTGGCTGGCGGGGCTGAAAAAGCTACTGGTCGAAGCGGGACTCGTGAGCCCGGAGGAGTTGGCGACCGGTAAGGCTGCGGGACCGACGGACGACTCACTCCGGAAGCGTGTCCTCAAGGCAGAAGACGTCTCCGAAACTATCGCCGAGGGGAGTCCGGTGGCGATGGCCATCGATACGTCTCCACGTTTTAAATCCGGCGACGGAGTCCGTGCGATAAACCGGCACCCAACGGGTCATACCCGCGAGCCCCGTTACGTGCGCGGCCGTGTCGGTGTGATTCACGAACACCACGGCGCCCATGTCTTCCCGGACCGGAACGCAGAGGGATCGAAGGAAGGACAGCATCTCTATAGCGTGCGTTTTGAGGCGAAGGCACTGTGGGGCGAAAACGCTTCCGGACGGAGTGCCGTCTATGTCGATCTGTGGGAAGATTATTTGGAGCCTGCCCGATGACGGATACACGCATGCCCATCAACGATCTTCCGGCACTCCCCCGGGATAAAGACGGTCCGGTATTCACCCAACCGTGGGAAGCGAAGGCTTTCGCCCTAGCCGTGCGTCTATCGGAGGCCGGCTGTTTCACCTGGCCGGAATGGATTAAAATCTTCAGCCAGGAAATCAAGGCGGCGCAGAAACGGGGCGATCCAGACCTGGGTGATACTTATTACCACCACTGGCTAAACGCCCTTGAACGGATCTGTGCCGCAAAAGGCCTCGTCGGCAGCGAAGACATGCACAAGCGCACGGAGACATGGCGACGCGCCTATCTCAACACGCCCCACGGCCAGCCAATCGACCTT
>JAHEHB010000145.1:10389-11923 GCA_024644775.1 Deltaproteobacteria bacterium | reverse complement strand
AAGGCCGGTTTTTGATCATAATATCGCCATCTTCCTGAACAAACATATAATCCACCGCTTGTTGAGGCACCGCTTTGTAAAAAGTAGGGTCCTCGGATCCTGCGCCCACCGACCACAACCCATAGGGGAAATGGATCCTTTCCGTCAAAAGCTCTTTGGAAAAGATGATATGGTCAGGGGTGTACATGGCAATTACCAGCATGTCCGGTTTAGCTCTCTTGATCTTTAAGAGCTGTGCCATAAAGCTGGATTGACCCGGAGGAAACGATTCATCCATTACGACCTTGTAGCCTGCTTTGGGATACAATTCGGCCATGAAATCGTGGGTGGAACTCCCCCAGTCGGTTCCTTCCCACAAGAAGCCCACCGTTTCCGGCCCCTTACCGGTCTCTTCGGTAAACAGCTTGGCGCCTTTAATCATCTCTTCGACATCATAGCTTGCTTTGTTAAAATCACGAAAGACATATTCGTAACCGCGTTCGGTAATCTCATTTTTAACTGCCACGTTGACCAGATGGGGCGTCTTGTAACGCTGGGCGACCTCGGTGGTCGGGAAGGTAACGGCGCTGTTAAAGCAACCGAGTTGAACCGCGATTTTTTCCCGGGTGATGAGCCTTTCGGCTTCGGCAACCCCACCATCCGGGGTGGATTTGCTGTCACCGAAAATGAGCTTGATCTTGGCGCCACCCAGGCTCTTGATGCCGCCCATACCGTTTATTTCATCGGCGGCAATTTCAGCACCGGTTCTTATCTGAGCGCCTTGAGAAGCCGATCCTCCGGAAAGCGGTAACACCTCACCGACGAGAACCTCCTTTGGACCGTCCGCCGCAAAAATAGCCGAGGCTGAGAAAACCAAGATAAAAAAAGCCAACAAACTGAAAACTTTAATCACATGATTTCGCATCGTCTCCTCCTTATTTCGCTTAATGGTTTTTGGTTAATATACTGCCTTTAAACACTTGGCGATATTGTGCAAAGCAAGCCCCCCTGCAAGGGCAACCAGAATCGGGCGCTCTGGATCCGAATTCATTACTTTTCGTTGCGCCAGTTAAAAAGAAAGAAATTTCAATAAAGTGGGTAAAACAAGATATGATAAGTGCCAAACCAAAATATCGATAGGTTGTCAATAGAAAATTCAGAGAAAATGCTATCGACGTGATTTTTCTTCTCTCGCCGCAGGTGGTTGGTGATCTTTACCGGATTGCGCATGATGATATCTCTAACCGGTATCAATCTCTTACGGTATATCCCCTGCGGTATTTCGGACGATCGCAGACAGCCTTTCTACTGATCTCTCTTGACATCGGCTTTTGGAAGTTGGTATGCCGTTTCAAGTGTTTTTCCAATGGTTAGGTCCGAAAATACCAAAAGTTGGGTGCGACTACATACCAAAACCGGGTTTTTTTACACAACGGCTTCCTGCTTTTGAGCAGGTCGTCTGTACACCACTTATCAAAATCAACAAGAGAGAGGAGTGGGCGGATGTCTGAACAATATCTTCGAAATGCGCTTTACGCATCGTTTAAGAACCGTG
>JAHEHB010000145.1:9874-10379 GCA_024644775.1 Deltaproteobacteria bacterium | reverse complement strand
TTGCCGGACTCATGGCGGCCATCCGCGCCCGTGAACTTGGGGCGAAGGTTATTGTTGCGGAAAAGGGAAACGCCCTTTATAGCGGATGCGGCCGAATGGGTAACGATCATTTTGAAACCTGGATACCCGAAGTTCATGGTGAAAACAAAGATGCCTGGATCGAAGAGCTTTTGCAGACCGCCAAAGGTGAGATCCTGATCAGTAAAGACCTTCTCAGGGCGCAATTCAGCAAAGCCTTTGATATCGTTCAATTATGGCATGAATGGGGCATCAATATGAAGTATCAACGGAAATGGGAATTCGCCGGACACTCATTTCCGGGGCGTCCCTTTACCCATATCAAATACGAAGGCCGTTTCCAGAAAAAGATCCTGATAAAGCAGGCGAAAGAGCGGGGGGCCGAGATCATGAACCGGACGATGGTCTTTGATTTGATCCGGGAGGGGGACCACGTCACGGGTGCAATCGCAGTCAAAACCCGAGAAGACAAGATTGTCATCTTTCA
>JAHEHB010000145.1:0-9856 GCA_024644775.1 Deltaproteobacteria bacterium | reverse complement strand
TCTACACTCCTCTCACACCAGGGTGGTTGGGTAACGATCCTCACGGGAATGTTCAGACCGGTGACGGTCTGGCGATGGCCTACCGGGCGGGGGGCGAACTCCAGAACCTTGAGATGCCCCAGCGTCACATCGGTCCCAAATACATGACGAAGTTCGGACAGGCTACATGGATTGGTGTTGTCAAGGATTGGGATGGAAAGCCGGCAGCAAACTTTGTCACAAAACCCGACCGCCGATATGGAGATATGATTTGCGAAGTAAACAAACTGGCTCCCGAGCAGTACACGAAGACGGGTAAAGGACCCTTATACATGGATTGTACTGATATCTCGCAAGAGGATCATGAGTACATGATGCATTGGATGGTACATGAAGGAAATATTTCGCTCCTGGATCACATGAGAGAAGAGGGTATTGATATCCGAAAACATCCAATCGAATTTATGACGTATCCTTTGAGAGGCGGAGGTCTAATCGTAGCCAATGAAAAGGCCGAAACCAACCTAAACGGTCTCTATGCCGCCGGAGATGAAGCTTTTGGTGACATCGCGGCGGCTGCGACTTTCGGATATATTGGAGGGGAGAATGCCGCTGTTTACGCTAAGCGCGTGGCCGCGACGGACCCCGAGCACAATCGTGCCAAAATTGATTCAAAAAAGGCTTTGATCGATCAGATGCGGGGGCAGGAGAACGGACCTGATTGGGAGGAAACCATAATTGCCATGCAGCAGACCATGTCCGACTATGTCGGTCACGTCCGCAATGAAGCGTTGTTAATGCAGGGTTTGAACCATCTACGTCGGATCAAGGATAAGGCAAATAAAGAGATGACGGCTCGAAACCCTCATGAACTCAGCCGCTGCATCGAGGTTTTGAATATGCTCGATCTGGGCGAACTGACCTTTATCATGGCTCTGGATCGAAAGGAGAGCCGGGGGCTTCACACTCGTCCGGATTATCCCTTTACGAACCCAATGCTGAATCAAGCCCACATTATCAGCGAGAAGAATGGGAAAATCATGATTCAGTGGAAACCTTACTAGGATGGAAAAATGCCACCCATTATCGATCCTGAAAAATGCAATGGCTGCGGGAAATGCGTCGAACTCTGCAGCGAGGATGTTTTCTATGGCTCCCAAAAAGGAGAAATACCGGTTGTAACTTATCCTAAAGAATGTACCCACTTTTCCGGCTGCGTTTACGTGTGCCCGGAAGAGGCAATCAGGCTTCGGATACCACTGCCGATGTTGTTGGTATATAAACCGGCAGAAAAAACATCCTTAGACAACCTAAACAAATAGAGCGAGTTTCAGCACGTGTTCTGAGCAGCAGATAAATGAAATAGCAACTAGAATCGATAGGTCAAACTTATAGCCCCCAAATAGATCTCACCCTCATAATTACCATTTGCTGTCGATCCCCAGAAATTGGTGTTCTTGACTCGGTCTTCTTGATATTGGTATCCAAAACTGGCTGCCAATTTGAATCTGTTGAATTCAATATCGGATCCGATGGTGAAAAGATGGACAGGAGAATCCGGGACCGCCGGTTCGAATGTGCGATCGGGCACGGCATCCTGGCCATATAGATATCCAGCCAGGAGGGTAAAAATCTCGTTTATCCGGTATTTTCCCCCCAGCATGAAAGAGAAAGTGTCATGCCAGTCCCTATCTTGTACCTCTACAGACTGAGGCGGAATGGATACCGGCTGATCGAGCACGTATCGAATTTCATCAATAGACGACCAACCCTCCCATCGCAGACCGATTTCGGTAATAAAATTTTTTGTTACCTGAGAGGAAATACCCGTAAAAACCATCTGAGGCAGTGTGAAGTCCGTATATGCTCCAGTATTGGGGAATATATTCTTTATTCCGGACACGGCATCAGATAGCACCGGCGGGATATCAAATTTGGCCTTTCCGTCGATCTCTACTACGATCTGGCTGCGGTAAGATGCACCGAAAGAAATCCGATCCGTAATTTTTACGTGCAGACCAATGTTGAAGCCGAAGCCGGTGTCGTCCCCTGAAAAAGTTTGTTCGATATCCGGAAGTGCCGGGTTGACAGTAATTTTGCGTTTCAGTTCAGCATCAAAATAAAGGACATCGGCACCGACCGCAAGCGAAATGCGAGGGTGTAAGCGAAATGAGATTACAGGGTTGAAATTAAAGGTCGTAATACTCGACTTGATCGTAAGTATTCGTCCTTCCCAGTCATCCGTCCATTCCGTGCCAAGCCCAAAAGGGCTGAAGAATCCAAAACCCAGAGCAGCCTTATCTGAAAAGCTATGAGTAAGATAAAATGTGCTGGGAAAATAATAATTATCTATCGTCTTTTCGGTCTGTCGAGTTGCGTCACTTTGAAATTCACGTTGTGGAGATACCAGAGTAGTACCGAGCTCAATCTGGGTTCCCAGAAGATCGTTAATGAGGGCAGGATTGAAAAAAACAGAAGAGGGTCCATCCGAGTGAGCTACTACCGCATCGGCCTGTCCCATTGCCGATGCCCCCTGAACAAATATACCGAATCCGGAACCATACACGGTTTTTACAAAAAACCAAGAGAATGCGACAAGCAATGCACATATTGCATAACAGCGTATCTGCAACCGAACCATGGTATTTACCTCGCTATTGGTTTTGCAGGGGCTCAAGATATTATACCCCAAATGATCGTAAACAAAATGGAGAATAAATTATAACTATTTAAACTGGTTAGAAGCAAATAAGCAAGGAATATCTTTTCCCTAATGAGCGCATAACAAAAGCTTTGAGTCAGACACCTAAAACCATGCCGTTATTGCGACAGGTTTAGAAAATTTTTTCATTCTTGGGATTTCATTTTGACGTTGCTTCATTTCTGCTTGCATAGAGGTGTAGGCTATCGGGAAAGCCATGCATTAATATAATTGGTGATCCCGGCTGGTCGATTCCAAACTCACGAACATGGAGAGTATTCCCTTCACGCTTGACCCCATGGAAAGTATAGGGATAAGTCTTCTTATATTGATTTTCATAGCCTTTCAGATAAGAGCTGTACTCCTGTGATGGGGTACAACCTGCAAACATCACGATGACCAGTGAGCAGAGGAGGGTCAGTAATTCTTGTTTCATCTTTGTATGCATAAAGGATCCTCCGGCTCGCACTTATAGGTAAGTTTATCAGAAATAGTCACTATATATAGTATAGCAACTGGTTTTATTTTGTCAAGTATGCTATTATTTATCTATGGTTAAGACATATAAACAGAACTGTCCTGTAGCGAAGACACTGGACATTGTCGGCGAGAGATGGACGCTATTAATCTTGCGAGATTTTTTCTTACATGGAGTCAGGAAGTTTCAAGATTTACAGGAATCCTTGACTGGTATTGCTCCCAATACGCTGTCGGCACGTCTAAAGTTGTTAGAGCAAAAGGAAATTGTCACACGTCGATTGTATTCAGAATCCCCGCCGCGATTTGAGTATATTTTGACTCAAAGAGGGAAAGAATTGGGAGCTGTTGTCAAAGCGTTGAAGGAGTGGGGAACAAAATACGCCTAACGAACAAAGCGCTCAAGCTGGCCGCCAACAGCGTGACGGTTTTTCAAAGTTAATGCTCCGCATAAAGTTGATAGTCTCTCAAAAAGTCGAAAACCGCGTTTTTATGTCATTTCGGTAGATCCCGGATCGAGTCCGAGAGGAATCCTAAGAGAGGAGGTGTAATGTGGAAAAACATGAACATGTTTATATCCAACTACAACGCCATTTAAATCGTCAGGCGGTAGGATTTCCCGCCACAAGGTCAGGTTCTGAGATAAGAATTCTAAAACACATTTTTACACCGATAGAGGCTGAGATCGCCACATGTTTGACCTACAAGCTTGAACCGCTTGAAACGGTATTTGAAAGAGCAGGGCATTTAGTTGAATCACTAGAAAAACTGGTGGAACTGCTTGACCGTATTGAAAAAAAAGGAGGGATCGAATTAAAAATTAAAAGGGGTAAAAGACGTTATTGTAATGCCCCCCTTGTTGTGGGAATGTACGAATTTCAACTCGGAAAACTTACCCCAGAGTTTATAAAAGATTTTGATAAATACACATCGAACAAGAAATTTGGGATAGAATTTTTAAGTACGAAACTTCCGCAGATGCGTACCATTCCAATTGCCAAAAGCATTCAAGCGCAACATAATGTAAGTACATTCGATGAAGTGACGGAACTATTGCAACACGCTGAAGCACCTTTTGCCATCTTTGAATGCATATGCCGTCAAAAAAAGACCTTAGGAGGCGAACCCTGTCAAGTTACAGACCGAAAAGAAACCTGTTTTGCCGTTGGCAGCATGGCCCAAGCTGTGCTTCGGAGTGGTATCGGAAGAGAAATTACGCTGGACGAGTCCATGTCGATCCTTGAACAAAATCAAAAACAGGGATTGGTTCTTCAACCCTCCAATGCTGAAAAGGCCGAGTTCATTTGTTCATGTTGCGGATGCTGCTGCGGAATGCTCGATATGCATAAAAAATTACCTAAACCGGTGGAATTTTGGGCTTCAAATTTTTATGCTGTGGTAGATATCGATGCATGCGATGGATGTGGTAACTGTGAAAAACGCTGCCAGGTCGGAGCGGCAAGCGTATCCGAAAAGAACCAGCAAACCTCAATAGACCTGAACCGTTGTATCGGATGCGGTGTATGTATACCCACGTGCCCCAAAAAAGCAATATCTCTGAAAAAGAAGCTTACAGAAGTAAGACCACCAAAAACCAGGGAAGATCTTTACGACATTATTATGTCCCATAAGAAAGGGAGGTTAGGAAAACTAAAAGTGACCGGAAAATTGTTTATCGATGCAATCCGAACAGGACAGACCCATTTGCCCAAATAAAGAAGCGTTATAAGGTGTGTGGGTATTTTTAAATCCAAGTTTAACTGCAGTCCAAATCCCGTTTCGACCGATAGAATACTTAGTTTTTTATCTTGACAAACAATCACCCTTTCGCAATACACTGCCTTCCAATATAAAAAAGATCAAAAAACTGACGGAGCGAAACACAGTGCAGGCGCCTGCGCTGTGAGAGCGTCTTCCACCAATATCCAATTTTCAATATTCAATAGTCAATTCCGGCTTGTCCGGGTTAGGGTAACGGGAGGTTTTATGACAGAAATAACCAGATTCGGTGTAATTGTCTCTGATAGAGTCGCGGAAGTTCATGAGCACAACATCCCATCGATTCGTTCCACCGAAGTCCTCATCGAAAATAGGGCCTGTAACATTTGCACCACGGATTATCAGCAATGGATGGGGCTTCGGCCTCACCAGCCCACACCTATGGCATTCGGCCATGAGAATTCAGGTATCGTGGTAGAGGTTGGAAGTGACGTCAAAAATGTGAGGGTGGGGGATCATGCGGTGATTAACACGTATCATCCCTGTATGGAATGTGAAGATTGTCGAAAAGGAAGAAATTCCATCCTTTGTAAAAATCGCAAGGGAGCACGAGACCGTGAGGCTGATGTCCATGGATATTTTGGAAATTATGGTTGCTCAAAGTACCAAATCGGCAAATCCAAGCATATCTTTAAATTAAATGAAGATTTGCCGTTTGAATACGCAGGATTTGCCGAACCGCTATCGACGGTTGTCCACGGAATGAAAAAACTGCGTGTGAAAACGGGAGAAAAGCTTCTGGTTGTTGGCGCCGGCACCATGGGGAGTCTTAACGCACAGGTGGCAAGGTATTTCGGAGCTGAGGTGACCATATCTGATATATCGGAAAAAAAGTTAAAGACCGCTCAAGGGCTGGGGTTTGACAACACGTTGAATGCGAGGGATGCGGATTATATTGAGAAAGCAAACGCTGTTACAAAGGGGGTCGGATTTGACTCCATTATAATCGCTGTTGGCCTGACCGAAGCATATAACCAAGCCATTGAAATGGTTGCAGTCGATGGGAAGCTGCTAATTTTTGCGGCCGGATACCCTAAGCCGGGATGGAATATCGATCCGAATACCGTCCACTATAAATTGTGGGAAATCATCGGAACGTTTGGATGCGGGGCCGCAGATTTTCAAGCAGCTGTGAGTCTATTGAGCGACAAAACCATTGACGTGTCCCCTTTAATTGAGGAAAGAATATCTTTAGAGGAAATCCAACATGCGTTTGAAAAGGCCTCAACACCTGATAACTATCGGGTAGCCGTTATGTTATGAATATCGCGGCTTCGCCGTCGTCTGTCGCTGGGATGCAAGCAGAAGTCTCTTTCACAGCTCGCCCCCCACACCATTAGCTCGATTATATCGTTGTGTATAGAAAGAATGCCTCGAAGATGCGTTACGTATTGGGTGTAGACATAGGGACGCAAGGTATCAAAGGCGTTTTATTGGACGAAACGTTGAACGTCGTTGTAAAAGCCTACATGGAACATGATTATATCCAACCGAGGCCCAACTGGTTTGAGCATGATGCCGAGAAAACCTGGTGGGGAGGCTTTAAAAAGATTGTACATCAACTGCTCGAAAAAGCACCGACTTCATCAAACGAGATTATCGGAGTCGGTTGTAGCACGATCGCCCCCTGCATGTTACCTGTCGATAAAGATGACAACCCGTTGAGAAATGCCATACTCTATGGGGTGGACACGCGCAGCAAAAAGGAAATCGAAGAAATCACGCAGCTGCTTGGAGAAGAAAGAATCCTCGAAATAGCAAAAAAGCCGCTCGGCACCGATCATCTTCCCCCGAAAATGCTTTGGTTTAAAAAAAATGAACCGGATAATTATTCGAAAACACGGCGAATATTTACCGCATCCAACTATATTATATTCAGGCTCACCGACAAGTTTCTGCTCGATTATACGCAGGCGCCACCATTCGCCCCGCTTTATGATTGCGGGAAAAAGCAGTGGGACACAGAGATGTGTAAACGGCTCGGCTTTTCTCCGGATCTGTTTCCCGAACTGAAATACTGCTATGATATCGCCGGTACCGTAACTCACCGAGCATCGGCTGAAACCGGATTGATGCAGGGTACACCGGTAGTTCTCGGCTCGGGGGACTGGATTACGGAACTGATTAGTGCTGGAGGATTTGGCCGCGGAGAAGTCACGTTAATTTACGGCACTACCGGTGTTATATCGATCAGTACGGATAGCGCTCCACCTACGAAAGGGGTGAATGTTTTACCCCATCCAATACTGAAAAATCGCTTTTTTGCAACCGGTGGAACGACCACAACGGGTGCCTTGACAAAATGGTTTCGGGATAATTTCGGAGATATGGAGAAAATCATACAGGAAAGAACCGGGATCAATGCCTATACCCTGCTGAGTCGCCAGGCGGAGAAAATCCCGCCGGGATCGGAAGGACTGATTATCCTGCCGTATTTTAGCGGAGAACGAAGCCCCATATATGATCCATCGGCAAAAGGGATCATATTGGGGCTTACCGTGTATCACAAACGCATCCATTTGTATCGGGCGTTGTTGGAGGGTACCGCCTACAGCTTTCGTCATATTTTTGAGGTCTTCGATGATTACGGGTTTGATGTATCCCGGGTGATCGCCTGCGGGGGAGGGGCGACCAGCCAGTTGTGGGTTCAGATCGTCAGTGACGTTATCGGATATGACCAAACGATTCCGAACATCCCCATTGGATCGGATATCGGATCTGCCTATCTCGCTGCCATAGGAACCGGACTCATAGACGACATCGCATCCTTTATAACCAAAAGACGTCAAAAGGACACACGAACGATACAAGTCAACCCACAGAATCATGCGCGATACCAGGATTATTACGGGATTTATCGAAGGCTCTACGAGAATGTGAAATCCGACATGCACACACTGGCTGAACTGGCGGAAGATCATAAATAGATCCAATATTTGCAAAGTGAGCCCCTTCTCAGGGCCACCCAAAGCCGGTTCCTATGGAGTCGAATTCTTTACTTCGATCTTTGAAATGTTGGATTTACTTCTTGACAACCACCACAAAAGCATATAGCCAAAAAAAGAATTGTCGGCTGTGTGATGCCGAAAAATAAGGTGACTCAGTATAGTAGATGAACAGGTAGACTCAAACAACGAAAGAGAAAGGAGGAGAAAAATGAAAAAGTATTTGCAATTACTATGCATCTTGGGTTGTGTGATGGGGCTTTTCGCCTTCGGTTTGGTTAGCGTGTCCAATGCGGCGGAAGATGAATTGGCCTGGTTTAAAAAGGCCAACATCGACTGGCAGCAGTTTAAGGGTACCACCGTGACCATCGCTATGAACAAGCACCCTTTTACGGAATCGTTGTTGCCCCTCATCCCTCAGTTCGAGAAGCTCACCGGCATGAAAACAAAATATCTGATCCTGCCGGAGGAAGAATATTTTCAAAAAATCGAGGTGGATCTATCGAGTAAACAGGGGGTCTACAACGTGTTTATGTGCGGTCCTATGCGAAACTGGGGTTATACCACGCCGGGGTGGATGGAGCCGTTGGACAAGTACCTCGACAACCCGAAATTGACCGACAAGCAATGGTATGACCTGGCGGATATTTACCCCTCGCTCATCGCGGCCAACCGCTGGAGTAAGAAAATAGGGGGGGGAATCGGAGAAGGTGATCTCTGGTCTATCCCGGTTATGTTTGAAAGTTACATCTTGCCCTATCGTAAGGATCTGTATGAAAAATACGGCCTGAAGCCCCCCGCGACCCTTGAAGAGATGGCGCACAACGCCCGGGTCATTAAGGAAAAAACGGCGGCTGAGGGCAACCCCGTTGACGGCATCATTGCCCGCGGTCTCGCCAACACCTCCACGATTGCCACCGGCTACATCAGTGGCCTGAAGGCTTACACCGGCCCCACCTGGAACGAGTTTGACGAAAACCTGCACTCCACTCTCGACGATCCGCGGGTCGTTGAGTTCACCGATAAGTGGGTCGGCATGATCCGGGAAAGCGGTCCAAAAGATTGGACCAGTGTAACCTGGTACGACGGCATGGAGCGATTTGCCGCCGGAACCGCAGCCATGTATCCGGACTGCGAGTTTTTCGCTGCTTCATATGAAAACCCGGCGAAATCGAAGGTCGTGGGGAAGGTCGGCTACGCCTTGATGCCCCCCGGGCCCGACGGGACCCGGTTCTCCGGTCTCTGGACGTGGGCTTTGGGTATCAGCAAGAATGCTCCCAACAAAGAGGCTGCCTGGCTCTTTATCCAGTGGGCAACCTCCCAGCGCAACCTGCTGAAGGCGACGGTCGAATATCGTAACTACAACCCGGTGCGCAAATCGATCTTCGAGGATCCCAAAGTAGCGGAAATCATGGGAGCCTGGGGAGACGGCGAATATCTCAAAACGGTGAAAGAGAACGTTTTGCACGCCAAGATAGCCTGGTTGCCTCAACCACAGAGAGTGGCCTTGGGCGACATCTGGGGCCGTGCGCTGCACGATGTTTGGTCTGAGAAGAAGACGGCTGCCGAGGCAATGAAAGACGCAACCGCAGCGATCAATAAACTGATGAAAAGGGCAGGACTCGCCAAGTAAGCGATTGCTGTCGTGTGAATCGAACCCGGCGGTTCAGGGTCGGCGCCTTTAAGCGTCCTGAACCGCCGGAACAGCGTTGAAAGAGGAAGGAATGAGCGAGATCGGGAGCGCCGTCGATACAGGGGTAAAACCAAGGCCCTGGAAGCAGAAGTATATGCCCTACATGATTTTACTGCCGAGTCTTTTCTTGCTGGCCGGCATGATTTATCCCACAGGTATCGGCCTCTACTACAGCTTCACCAATTACAACCTACAATTTCCGGATCGTTTCGCTTTTATTGGATTAGAGAACTATCAGGATCTGTTTACCGACGGATCGTTTTGGCACTCGTTTTTTCTTAC
>JAHEHB010000503.1 GCA_024644775.1 Deltaproteobacteria bacterium | reverse complement strand
TGTGAAACATTTAACGGTTCTCATATTAGTTTTGTCCGTAACGACTTCCGGTTGTATCACCATACCGAATTCGGTCATGGTGGAAAGTCAACGGGGAGACACCCATCATGTTCATAGCGATTATCAATGTCATCATTACCGCCAGACTCAAACTCAATTACATACAATGCTCGGGAAACCGTTCGAGGCGCTGGACTCAACCGATTTCAGCCTCGGGAATTGGAATCTTCAGAAGGGAAATACTAAAGGTTGGCAGGAAGACTTGATACGCCTCGCCAACAAAACAGATCTTCTCTTGATTCAAGAAGCTTATATATCAGAGAAATTGCGGCTAATATTGAAAAATGGCAACTACCACTGGGATTTGGTGGAGGCATTCACATACAATGGCGTAAAGGCCGGCGTGTTGACGGCTTCAAAAACCGTACCGGATTTTGTTTGCGCGTTAAGGGCTTTAGATCCCCTCTTCGGTGTACCCAAAACCATACTGACGACCCGATACCCCCTATCAGACACCCAGCAATGGCTGCTGGTTGCCAATATTCACATGATCAACTTTGCCCTCGGGACATCAGAATTTCGTGATCAGCTAAACCCATTGGTTAAACTACTTGAAGAACACGCAGGACCGCTGATCATATCCGGCGATTTCAATACCTGGAGCCCGCAACGGTTGGCCATTGTGGAAAGTATAGCCGCTCGGTTAAAGCTAAAACCGTTACATTTTCAAGAAAACAATCTGCGTGAAGTGTTCGGTATGACCGTTGATTACATCTATTACCGAGAATTGGAGCCGATCCGGAAACATGTCGTAAAAGTGAAATCATCCGATCACAACCCCATGTTGGTGCGATTCAAATTAAATAACAATGAATAAATACTGAAAAATGAGGACAGAAATGATGCGATGTATCTTTATTTTTTTACTAATGATCTTTTTCACCGGCCAGGGTGAGGCAGGGGTACTCAAGATTGCAACCTTATCACCCGACGGCACACAGTGGATGCGGGTTATGCGAGAGAGCGCTCGGCAGGTGGCAAAACAGACCGACAACCAAGTGAAGATCAAATTCTACCCGGGTGGGGTGATGGGAGGCGATAGCGCGGTACTTCGTAAAATTCGTTTGGGCCAATTACATGGCGGTGCCTTCGTGTCGGGTAGTCTGGCAAAATTTTATTCGGACAACCTCGTCTACAATCTACCGTTGCTGTTCAATTCGTATCGAGAAGTGGATTATGTCAGAAAACGCATGGATCCTATTATCATTGAGGGGCTCGAACGCAAAGGATTCGTAACCTTTGGCCTTGCAGAAGCGGGTTTTGCATACCTTATGTCCAAAGAGGCGGTCGGTAGCATCGAAGATTTGCAAAGACAGAAGGTGTGGATACCGGATAATGATGAAACGTCTGAGGAAATATTGAAGGTATTCGGCGTAACTCCCATCCCATTATCACTTGCGGATGTTCGGGCAGCACTGCAAACCGGACTCGTCAACACGGTAACAACCTCTCCGATCGGCGCCATCGCCTTACAATGGCACACACAGATAAATTATCTAACAAACATCCCCCTGTTTTATATATACGGTATGTTAGCGGTGGAACGAAAAGCGTTTTCAAAATTCTCACCGGAGCATCAAACGATCCTTCGTGAAGTGATGGGAAAGGCCTTCCGAAAAATCGACCGACAAAATCGTGATGACAATGAGAAAGCCCTGGCGGCTCTCCGGAAACAGGGCGTACAGTTTATACAACCCTCCCAGGTTGCATTGAATCGCTGGGAAAAGACGGCATCTGACACAGCTGCCCAGATGATTCGATCGGGCCATTTATCAAAGGACATCGTAGACACCATAGCCGGTCATAAATCAAACTTTAGATCTCAGAATTAGAATGCCCACGAATCCAACGAACCTAAAAGGCATTCAGGAATCTACGGTTTTTCAGTCATTCACGCGTACTAGAAAAAAGTCGATCCTGATTTTATGAGGCTACCAGGCCTGTAACTCTCACTAAAACCGCTATCGTCGATTCCATCATTGCTTCTTTAGTAAAAATGGAGAGTTAACGTAGGTACGATTTCGGTGGATTACGGTAATGCCAACTTCACCGAGAAGTGCTGTGATTATCACATAGCGCTTGACCCTTTCGGCGTTTTGAGGGAAAATTAAGAATAGATATGATTTCAGGAGTTCATAAAGAGAATCGTTGCCGATATCTATGGAATGCTGAGCTGTGCCGTATCAGGAGATGACCTCAAAACACCTAAATCCGATCCAGCGCTTTTTATACTCGATTTTTCCGGGGATGTTGAAGGATAAAAAAGACCGGGAAGGTTATCGTCATTTTTTCAACAGTCTTGTTTTTCACTTCAGACCCCGAACCGTTCAGGAACGGACCCTCCGCATCACACTGACATGGGGACTTGGCGGGATGGCCGTGGTGCTGATTCTCATGCAGTTTGGAACGGGGCTATTGCTTAAGTTCGTCTACCAGCCGTTTCCGGATAAAGCGTATGGATCCATTCTTTATCTACAGGCGGATGTCCTGTTCGGGCAACTGATTCGAAATGTTCACTATTGGAGCGGCAACCTTCTTTTGGTCGTTGCGTTCCTTCATTTTCTTCGAGTATTTTTCACCGGCGCCTTCCACCCACCGAGACAGTTCAACTGGGTGATCGGACTGGGTCTTTTTCTGACCGTATTGTTGTCCAATTTCACGGGATATCTGCTGCCGTGGGATCAACTCTCTTACTGGGCGATCACGATCTGCACCGGCATGCTGGAATATATTCCCGGTGTCGGTACGGGGTTGCAGACAATGATACGGGGCGGAACCGAGGTGGGAACCGCCACGCTATCCAATTTCTATGCGATCCACACAGCCATCCTTCCTCTGGTGCTTATCATACTCATGCCGTTTCACTTCTGGCGGGTGCGCAAGGCGGGTGGTCTTGTAATACCGTTTGGGCCAAAGGAAGATAAAACCGTTCGGAGAGAGAAGGTTCCCGCAATTCCAAACCTGATGCTGCGGGAAACGGTAGTGGCCCTGATTCTGGTTGCCGTTGTCTTATGGCTCTCCGTTTTTTTTGATGCGCCGCTTGGCGATCAGGCCAATCCCGGATTGAGCCCGAATCCGACAAAGGCGCCCTGGTATTTTCTGGGGTTTCAAGAGATTCTCCTGCATTTTCATCCCTTGATAGCGTTTTGTTTGTTGCCGCTTCTTATGATGATCACTCTGATGACCATCCCCTATATCGATTATCCCACCGACACAGGGGGGGTCTGGTTTGCCTCTATCAAAGGGCGCCGCATGGCAATCGATTCGGCTGTGGGGGCCTCAATTGCTGCATCGCTCGGGATCGTTCTGGATGAGTATGTCATTGACTTCACCGCATGGATGCCCGGCGTTTCACCCGTCATATCCAATGGGGTGCTGCCGTTGGGTATCGTTTTGGCAGGGTTTTATGGATTTCTTATTTTCATAAGGCGCAGAAATGTCGCAAATCGAAACGAAGTGATCCAGTCGGTCTTTGTTTTTTTTCTGACCGTCTTCATCATATTTACCATTACCGGGATATGGTTTCGTGGATCCGGAATGAAGCTGGTGTGGCCGCAGATAGGAGGATGAAATAGTGGCCGGAGAAGAGTCGATGGAAAACACGCAAATCCCAACAAACGCCTCCAGACGATCCTTTCTCAACAAACTGTGGGTGGGGCTCGGTATTCTG
>JAHEHB010000502.1 GCA_024644775.1 Deltaproteobacteria bacterium | reverse complement strand
TTTCGCAAGATCACTTTGTGGAAACAGCCTGCCACTTTTTTTGGATAATGAACCTTAATGGTGTTCGATGATTATAGAAATTGAATCAAATTCATCGAATTCTGTCGATGTGGAGATACGAATGTTCATTTAAAACCGAGAATATTTTCTCAGCCGAGACACTACCCTCTCTCAGTATTTCGATTCCGGCTTCCGTAACCTCAACAACGGTGGAGCCGATACCCTTATCAAGCTCCCCGGCATTGAGAACACAGTCGACTTTCCGAATAATCGCAACATGCAGATCGGATGCTTTCGAACAGCCGGGTTTTCCGGAAATATTGGCACTGGTTCCGGTAATGGGGTTTTTAAGCGCAGAAACCAGCGACATCGCCACCGGATGTTCGGGCAATCGAACCCCGATTTTCCCTGTACCGCTGGTAAGATTATTCGGTAAGCTATCGATGGCATCCAAGATAATGGTCATTTTCCCCGGCCAAAAATTCGCCATCAAACATTCCGCTGCCGGCGGTACCTTGCGGACGAGTTTATTCAGTTCATTTTTATTTTTGATTAATATGAGCAGTGGTTTGGACGTGGGCCGTTTTTTAATTTTAAATATGCGGTCAACCGCTTTCAGATTAAACGCGTCCACGGCAAGACCATAGAGATTTCTTGTCGGAAAGACAACAACACCCCCCTGACTGATAACATCCGCAGCAGCTGAAATGATACCCGGTTCCGGATCAATCGGATCTATCTTACTGAAGGGTGTTGAGTTTTTTTGCTTTCTGAACAACTTGTTCGGCCATCTCCTTTTTAAATGTGGCAAGCATATCCGCAAGATTCGGATCCGACAAGGCCAGTATCTGAACAGCCAGAATACCGGCATTTCTTGCCCCGGGTTTGCCGATGGCAACCGTAGCCACCGGAATACCCGGCGGCATCTGAACCGTTGAAAGAAGCGCATCGAGTCCCTGCAGTGCAGAGGCATCGATGGGCACGCCAATAACCGGTAGCGTGGTGTGAGCCGCCATCACCCCGGCAAGATGTGCGGCCAACCCAGCGGCTGCAATAATGACCTTTATTCCTCGATTTTTCGCAGATGACGCAAATTCGGAAGCTCGCTCAGGACTCCGGTGGGCAGACGCCACCGTGATTTCATAGGGAATTCCAAATTTTTTCAATACCATCACCGTTTCTTCCATAACCTTTAGATCCGAATCGCTCCCCATGACAATTCCAACGACAGGTGGGGTACCCATTCTTCTCAACGCCTTTTTCCCGATGTCCGTCCGGTACTGTACATCCGGCCATTTTATCTTTTTCGCGGCTGTATAGGCTTTTGAAATGGCTTTTTCTATGGACGCTCCGAGTGCGGTAACTCCCAACACACGTCCGCCGTTGGCAACAATTTTGTTATCCTTAAAACCGGTTCCGGCATGAAACACCACCACATCTTTCATCCTGCGCACCGAATCAAGCCCTGAAATGGGAATTGCCTTTTTATACGAACCGGGGTACCCACCGGATGCCATCACGACGCACACCGCTGCCCGGTCATCGATTTCCTGTTTGCATTCATCCAACCGCCCCTCAATGATTGCTTCCATAATGGGCACGATATCGTTTTTCATACGTGCCAAAAGCGGCTGGGCTTCGGGGTCGCCAAACCGGCAGTTAAACTCGAGAACTTTGACCCGGTCGTTTTTTATCATTAAACCCGCATACAGAACACCTCGATACGGACGGCCCTCGGCGGCCATGCCCCGAACCGTTGGAATCATAATCGTATCCATAATCTTTTTATAAAGAAACGTATCAATAACAGGCGCCGGAGAGTAAGCGCCCATCCCGCCGGTATTGGGTCCCTGGTCGTCGTCAAATATGGGTTTATGATCCTGAGAAGTCGGTAACGGGAGCACCGTTTTCCCATCGGTAAAAGCAAGAAAAGAGGCCTCCTCTCCCGTCAAACACTCCTCCACCACCACTTTGTTTCCGGCATCTCCAAAGTCGCGCTTTACGATAATTTGTTTAAGGGCGCGAATCGCTTCTGATACTGTTTTACATACAATGACGCCTTTGCCGGCAGCCAGTCCATCTGCTTTAACGACAACGGGAGTACCGATTTTGCGAATATGGGCTTCTGCTTTGCGGTAATTGGTAAACGTCCGGCCATCTGCGGTAGGGATACCGTATTTTTTCATTATCTCTTTTGCAAAAGACTTGCTGGATTCCAATTCTGCCGCTTTTCGGGTTGCCCCAAAGATTTTGAGCCCTTCTTTGTCAAAACAGTCGACAATCCCTTTGGAAAGAGCAGCTTCCGGACCGACTACGGTAAGATCTATCTTCTCTTTTTTGGCAAATTCCACAAGACCGTCAATGTCTTCAGCATCGATGGGTACGCACGTCGCAAAATCTGCGATACCGGCATTACCGGGTGCACAATAGATCCGTTTTACTTTAGGACTTTGCGCGATCTTCCAGACCAAAGCATGTTCTCTACCGCCACCGCCAACAACCAAAACTTTCATAAAACCTCCCGTTGGAATTTTCGATATATAATCGGAATTAAAAGTGCACACGTAATCTTTTTCATGGAGTTATACTTTTTATTGCCCGTGATTTTTGGGGGTAGGTTTTGAGGAAGCCGATTTGCAACGTTCTGCCAGTTTATTAAAATAACGTTGGGGAACTTCAGAGTCGATGGCCCCGTCTCGCATTGAATTTAATCTCATGATCATAAAGTTTATGCGTTTCAGTATTCGATACTTCTCGGTGCTCTCCTCCATTCCGCTCAAAAGATCTTCGGCCCGGCGAATCTTTTTTTTCAATTCGAGCTCCGGTGGAACGAATCCGGCATTTTTTAGTATTTTGTGAGCCAGACGCAGTTCCTCCGGCACAAGGCTGTGGTCCTCGTACGCAATCGGCTTACCGCCACCCGGAAGATCGTCGAATTCACCCTTTCTTTGGGCATCCCGAATTCGCTCTTCGACAATTTTTTCAAACCCTGGAAGCATAGTGAATACCTTTTAATCTTTAACATACTGTAATTATTCAATCTATATTCCTAAAAGTTGCCGGTACTATATCAGATTCCGCAACCGATACGCAACTATTTTCCGCTGTTTTAAAGCGTGATTCTGACGATTCCCCCTGTCTTTGCAAAAAAATGAAAAATCAATATTTCACACTGGCAGGAGTTGTCGAAATGTGCTTGCAAAGGTTCTCATCTGTGCTATTGTCCCAAGACTTACTCGACACCAATGAGACAGGGGTGGGAATGGACGGCCAACCAGTACTCCACGCTCTCGCATTGCATCGCGAAACCAATTTATTTCTCTGCCAATCTCAAATAATATGAAGTTCGTATGGGACGGCAAATATCGATACCCAAGTCTATCAAACAACGCCTGCACATACAGTCGAGATTCAGTATTTTTCAAGCGGCAGTATCTCCTAAAGTCGGAATCACTATAACTAGCGATTGCAGCGCGTAAAGCGATAATGTTTACACCCTGAACCGTCTGCATATTTCGTAATTTCTTGGCAATATCCGGGTGCGTCATGGCATAACCGATTCGTAAACCTGCTAATCCGTGTATCTTTGAAAAGGTTCGAGTCACTATGACTCGATGGCCTTTCCTTACCAGACAGACCATAGAACGGTAATCGGGTGCTTCAACGTATTCATGGTAGGCTTCGTCCACAAGAACAATGGCTCTTCGAGCAACTTCTTCGCAGAAAGGCTTCA
>JAHEHB010000501.1 GCA_024644775.1 Deltaproteobacteria bacterium | reverse complement strand
GTGGCTCAACTTGAGCTTTCGATATAACCGGAATAAATAAAATGGAAAGAATTCCTTAATTCGTCAATCGAAATTCGAAATTCGAAATTTGTGGAGTTTCTTCTTCTATCAGACCGACCGTTTTCTTGCCCGGCGGCTGGGCTGACACCCGAAACCTTATCTTCCCCCCCTTCCCCTTTAGCCCGGTCCGTTTTCAGGTAAAAACATCCTTTGAACTTCCTCTGTGTAGTTGCCGTTTTCCTGATAGATGACCAATGGTGCCGCGATTTTTATCCCGGGACGCCCCCCCTTGATGCCATCGAACAGAACGAGATTTGCCTCGGAATGCGCATGGGAATGAATGATCCGAAGAATTTTAGGTTCAATACCACCGGATCGCATCTGTACGATTACGTCTGCCAGTCGCTCGGCCGAATAAATCATGACAAACCTACCGGAGCTGCGCAGTAATCGACCAGCGATTTGAACGACATCAGACAGTGTGATCCGGATTTCATGCCTTGCTTCTGCGCGTTGCCGGTTTGGATTGATTCGACCCGAATAAGATTTTCGGTAGGGTGGATTGCTCAAAACAATATCGGCCGGTCCTGAAATCATCGGTTGGTGCACCTGTTTCATGTCTTTGCAGAGGATGTTTATCTGATGTTCCATTCGGTTTTCTCTGACATTGACGGCTGCGAGGTCTGCAAGTTCCTTTTGAACCTCAATTCCACACACTTTGATGTTGGGATGATTAAATGAAAGGATCAGAGGAATAATTCCGCAACCAGCCCCCAAATCCACGATCCGCTCGCCGGATCGCGGCTTAACAAAACAGGCCAACAAGACGGCATCGATTGAGAAACGATATCCCGTCCGATGCTGCTTGATTCGAATACGTCCGTTAAAAAAGGCATCGGTTGTCAGAACGTTCATTTGAACGACCCAATTTTGAATTTTATTTCTTTAACCAACGCCTTTCCGAGTGCTTCATTTAATTTGTTGATAATATCTGACTTTAAAAATTGAAGTTCATGAATCCAGGCGGAACTTGTGACTTCAACCAATAGCAACGTTCCTTTGAACGCAGAGGGCCGTGCGTTTTTTGCGATTGTCTCCCCGACCGAACGATCCCACAACTCCCAGACTTGTAAAAGCGGTGCATCACCCTCTTTTCGGATCGAACTCAGTACATTCGGCAAGACACTGCCAAGTGGCACGAATCCTTTCTTTTCTTTCTTGCTACGGTCCATTATATTTATAAATGAATCAAAATACGGGTCCCCATGGTGTCCCTATCCCTTATTTTTACTTGACTTACGCTGTGATGTGAAATAGTTTTAAAACTTAAGCTTTCGGGAATTCAGGGAAATCGATTCATAGACGAAGAATCTTAATGTGTTATACAGAACGACATAATTCATTTTGCATACATACACAGCGTTTTGGGTGTTTGACACCATGTTATAGCTTTGAAATGTATGGGTAAAAATACTATTTACTATGACGCTGTGTATAACTATAGAGGAACATGGGGATGCCGTAAAGCGAAAAGGCATGCAAAACAATTTATCAAAAACTTTAATAGGAAAAAACAATGGCTTGGGATTGGGAGAAACTAAAACAGCAGCAACAGGGTAAGGGTGGTGTACCACCGCAGATGGATGAAATTTTCGATAAAATCAAAAAAATTAAATTTCCCGGCGGCCCCTTCATTGTAATAATCCTTCTGGCTGCCATCTTTTTTGGCTCTTCAACTTTTTACACCATCGGTATTGACGAAGTGGGTGTTGTGCAGCGCTTTGGTCGGTATGTTCGGATCAGCCAACCCGGTTTGAATTTCAAATGGCCTGCCGGTATTGAAAAAGTCACCAAAGTGAAAGTTCGGCGTGTTTATAAGGAAGAGTTCGGTTTCCGCACGGTGTCACCCGCTGCAAGATCTCGTTTTGCAACAGGTAGCGAAAATGAAAACGTGTCTCTGATGCTTACCGGTGATCTAAACGTCGCGTTGGTTCCATGGATCGTTCAGTACCGGATAAAAGATCCGTACAACTTCCTATTTAAAGTAAGGGATGTTCGAAGATTACTGATTGATATGTCTGAGGCAGCCATGCGGTTAGTGGTGGGCGACAGAAGCATCAATGAAGTCATCAACAAGCGTGCCGAAATTGCAGATGAGGCAAAGCAGGTTCTGCAAAGAGAATTGGACAAAGCAGAAAGCGGCATCACTATTGGGACCATCGAAATGAAGAAAACCAATGTACCAGGGCCGGTGCAGTCATCATTTAACGAGGTGAACCAGGCCACCCAAGAAAAGGAAAAACTGATTTATCAGGCGAAAGAAGACTATAACAAAGAGATTCCCCGAGCAAGAGGAGAGGCGCAACGAACCATCCGGGCGGCGGAAGGGTATGCACTAGATAAGGTCAACCGGGCCAAAGGTGATGCCACACGGTTTCAAGCTTTCTACGCCGAATATGCAAAAGCCAAAGATGTAACGAAAAGACGGCTTTATCTTGAGACCTTGAAAGATCTTTTTCCGAAACTAGGGCCAAAATATATTATTGATTCTGACCAGAAAAATGTTCTGCCATTATTAAATCTGGGGAAACAGGGTGTGGAAAAATGAAATCAAAAGGATTTATCATTATCATTATAGTTGTGGGAGTTCTGCTCCTTTTCGCATCGGCGTATGTGGTCGATGAGACCGAACAGGTGGTGGTCACACAGTTCGGAAAAGTAATCGGCTCCCCCAAAACCACGCCAGGGCTTTATTTCAGAGTACCGTTTATCCAAAATACCAATTATTTTCCAAAAAACCTGCTAAGATGGGACGGTGATCCCGGCCAAATTCCAACCCTGGATAAAACCTTTATTTGGGTCGACCCATTCGCCAGGTGGAGAATTGTCGATCCAATCAAATTCTTTCAGACAGTAAACAATACGGTCAGGGCGGGAGGACGGCTCAATGAAATCGTCGATCCAGCCGTGCGGAACTTTGTTACCTCCTACCGGCTCATTGAAGCGGTTCGCTCCACCAATCGAGAACTGGATACCATTGAAATAGGGCTCGAAGATGTCCAAAAAGAGGCGTCCGGCTATCGAATTTCAATCGGTCGCGAAAAGATAACCCAAGGAATACAAGAGCAGGCTCAACCCAAGCTTGCCCAATTCGGCATTGAACTGGTGGATGTTAAAATAAAACGGATTAACTATGTGGAAGAAGTTCGAAATTCGGTCTACGGCCGAATGATTGCAGAGAGAAAACAGATTGCTGAAAAATTCCGTTCCGAAGGCAGAGGTGAGGCCCGAAAAATACTTGGAGAAAAAGAACGGGATCTAAAAGAAATTACATCCGAGGCGTATCGAATAGCGCAGGAAATTAAGGGAAAGGCAGATGCAGAGGTAACGAATCTCTATGCGGATGCTTATGGAATCGACCCTGAGTTTTATTCTTTCATAAAAACACTGGAAATTTATACGGAAGCATTGGACGACAAAAATTCGCTGGTACTTTCAACAGATTCTGAATTTCTAAAATATATGAAGGGATATCCAAAACCCGAAACTCCATAAAGAACAAAAACACCGGCTGGCTGAAATATTGCCGGTGCTTTCTCGGATGCAAGAAGTTGAAGGTATCATTTATCTGCCCTTCCTTCTCTGATGGCGTGTTTTCGCAAGAAGCTTTCTATGTTTGTGTTTTCGCATTTTTTTTCTGCGTTTTTTTACGACACTACCCAACCGATCACCTCCTTTCTGAATTGA